>JAGUZZ010000192.1:0-2553 GCA_020060525.1 bacterium
CCGCTCGAACGCGGAGCCGTCGGCCGCCGCCCACGCGAGCGACCGGACGTAGCGCCTCGTCACGCCGTACTTGAACGCGCGCGGGCCGCCCGCGTTCTCGGCGACGTTGCCGCCGATCGTCGAGAAGTTGAGGCTCGCCGGGTCGGGCGGATAGAAGAAGCCCCGCGCCCCGAGGTAGTCCTGAAGCTCCCCGTTCACGATCCCCGCCTCGACCTCGACCTCGCCCCGGCCGGGATCGAAGGAAAGCACGCGGTGCATGTGCTCCGTCGATATCACGAGGCCGCCGCCCCGCGGGACCGAGCCGCCCGAGAAGCCGGAACCCGCCCCGCGCATGAAGACCGGCACCCCGCGCCTCGACGCCTCGCGCAGGAGCGAGGCCAGATCGTCGAGCCCGCGGGGAAAGGCGACCCCGCCGCACTCCCCGCGAAGCCCCGTGGCGTCGAATCCGTACGGGATCGTGTAGCGGGGCCCCGTGCGCACCGGAACGCCCCGAACCGCGCGGGCGAGCCCCTCGATCTCCCTGCGATATTCCCGTCGTTCGCGCATGCTCGAAAAACGGGCCTCCCCCCGAGCGGAAAGGCCCGTAACGATAATTATTTCAATTCATTGCGCGCATCAGCTCGAGTATTTCTTGACGAAATTCTCGAAGCGGTCGAGCGCCCGGTTGATGTCGTTCTCGGACGCGGCGAAGGAGAACCGGATCATCTTGTCGCACCCGAAGGCCCCGCCGGGGATGACGACGAGACCCTGCTCGGCGAGCAGCTTGTCGCAGAAATCGAAGCTGCTCTTCGCGTTGCATTTCTTGTAGAGCTTCGACACGTCGACGAGGTAGTAGAACGCGCCGCCCGGCTCCGGATACCAGATCGACGGTATCCGCTCGAGCCTCTTGCCGAAGAGGTTCTTGCGCTTCTCGAACTCGACGCGCATCTCCTCGCGGGCCTCGGCGCCCTTCTGGATCGCCTCGAGCGCGGCCCACTGCGAGATCGAGTTCGGACAGCCGGTGGCGTGCGCCTGGAACGCGGCCATGCGGTAGGCGACGTCCTTGTCGGCGAGCGCGTACCCCACGCGCCAGCCCGTCATCGCGTAGCTCTTCGACACGCCGGAGACGACGACCGTCCGGTTGCGGATCTCCGGCACGAGGCTCACCGGCGAGTGATGCTCAAACCCTTCGAACACGAGATGCTCGTAGATCTCGTCGCTGATGAGCGAGATCCCCGACTCGAGCACGATCCGCGCGATCGCCTCGAGCTCCTCGCGCCGGTACACGATGCTCGCCGGATTCGAGGGCGAGTTGAGCATGAGGAGACGGGGCTTCTTCTTGCGCGAGAGCTGCTTCTGGAAGACCTCGGGCGTGAGCTTGTACTCGGTTTTTTTGGTGAGCTCGACGATGCGGGGCCGGGCGCCGAGGATCTTCACCATGTCCGGATAGCTCGTCCAGTACGGAGACAGGATGAGCACCTCGTCCCCCGGATCGGTCAGGGCGAACAGCGCGTTGTAGATCGAATGCTTCGCGCCGTGCGAGATCACGACGTCGGCGGGCCCGTAAGGAACGCCGAGCTGCTCGCTGTACGCCTCGGCGACCGCCTTGCGGAGCGGCAGGATCCCCTCGGCCGCGGTGTATTTCGTCTCTCCCCGCCTGATGGCCTCGATCGCGCCCTCCTTGATGACGTCGGGTGTGTCGAAATCCGGCTCCCCGGCCGTGAGTCCGACGACGTTCTCCCCCTTCGCCTTGAGATCCTTCGCCTTCGCCGTGAGGCTGAGCGTCAAGGACGGCTCGAGAGACCGCGCGCGCTTGCTGAGCACATCTGCCACCGGACATCCTCCTTTGATAACGCTACCTGACGTTCCATTCCTTGAGCCGTTTCGGCACGGCCGGCGGCACGAGACAATTGATCTCGCCGCCGAGCTGGTATATCTCCTTGACGAGCGAGCTGTGGAGATAGATGAACTGCTCGCTCGGCATGAGGAAGACCGTTTCGAAATGGGGATCGAGCTTGCGGTTCATGAGGGCGATCATGAGCTCGTACTCGAAATCGCTCACCGCCCGGAGCCCCCGGATGACGACGTCCACCTTGCGTTTGCGGAACTCGTCGACGAGGAGGCACTTGAACGAGACGACCTCGACGCCCTCGATCCCCTCGAGGCTCTCGCGCGCGAGCGTCGTCCTCTGCTCGAGCGTGAGAAACGGGTTCTTGTGCGTCCCCTTCGCGACCGCCACGATCACGCGGTCGAAGATGCGCGCCGCGCGCCTCACGAGGTCGACGTGGCCGTTCGTGATCGGATCAAACGTCCCCGGGTAGAGTGCCGTCCCGCCCTTCATCCGCTGCGCCCTCCTTCCGGTACCGGAAATAGGAAACCCTCGTTCGCCCGAACTGCCGCGTCTTCTCGAGCTCGAGCGAGCCGCCGCCCGCTGACAGGGGACCGCCGTGCTCGACGACGAGAAGACGGCAGAGCGGACGCGGCGAGGACGCGGCGACGTCGACGGTCTTCTGCGCCGTCGCGCCCTCGTAGGGCGGATCGGCGTACACGACGTCGAACGCGGCGCCGGTCGCG
>JAGUZZ010000094.1:0-5774 GCA_020060525.1 bacterium
CCGATCCGAGTATGTTCGTCCCGAGGTAGCCCTTCTCCCGCGCCGCGTCGAGCGCGATCGTGAGCCGCTTGATCGCCATCGGATACTCGGCGCGGCAGTATATATAGCCGAACGAGGCCCCGATCGCCCTGCCGCAGACGATCATCCCCTCGATGACGGAGTGCGGATCGCCCTCGAGCACGGAGCGGTCCATGAAGGCGCCGGGATCCCCCTCGTCCGCGTTGCAGACGACGTACTTGACCCCCGCGGGCTGGGAAGCGGCGAACGACCACTTGAGCCCCGTCGGAAATCCGGCGCCGCCCCGGCCGCGCAGTCCCGAGTCTTTGATCTCCTTGACGATCCCGTCGGGCGTCATATCGAAGAGCGCCTTGCGGAGCGCGCGGTAGCCGCCGGCGGCCTCGTATTCCTCGATCGATTCAGGGTCGATGAGGCCGCAGTTGCGGAGCACGATCCGGACCTGTCCCCGCTGCGCCGGCGCCTCGGCGCCCGCGATCTCGGCGCCCTCGCGCAGGCGGAGCGCCACGTGCTCGTCGAGAACGCGCCCCCCCTTGACGTGTTCCGAGATAATCGCGTCGGCGAGCTCCGGCGTGACCGCTCCGTAGACGACGCGGTCGCCGTTCTCCCGGACCTCGACGAGCGGCTCGCGGTAGCACATGCCGATGCAGCCCGAGCTCTTGAGCTCGAAGGCGCCGGGGTTCGCCGCGAGCAGCTCCGCCAGCCTGTCGTAGGTCTTCTGGGACCCCGCCGACAGGCCGCAGGTGCTCATTCCCACTATGACTTGTTTCATCGATCGTCTCCGGAGTATGGGTGATGGATCTCCCCGCCGGGGCGGCTCACGTCCGGGCGCACGAGGCGTCCTCGCGCCGCGCCGATTCCTCGCGCCGGCGATACTCGCGCACGAGCTTCCGGACCGACTGCGGCGTGAGCTTTCCGTGCGTATCGTCGTTGATCATGAGCACGGGCGCGAGCGAGCAGCAGCCGAGACAGGCCACCGTCTGGAGCGTGAAGAGTCCGTCCGCGGACGTGCCGTTCACCTCGATGCCGAGCTCGTCCTCGAGCGTGTCGATGATCGTCCGCGAGTTCTGCACGTGGCAGGCCGTTCCGTCGCACGCCTTGATGACGTATTTCCCCATCGGCTGGAGGCGGAACTGGCTGTAGAACGTGATGACGCCGTACACCTCGGATTCCGGCACGCCGGTCACCTCCGAGATGTAGCTGATGGCGCGGCGCGGGATGTAGCCGAAGTGATCCTGCGCCGACTGCAGCAGCGGAATCAACTCTCCCGGAGCGCCGTCGTAGCGCCACAGGCGGTAGTTGAAATCCTCGTTTCGCGATGCCGTAGCAACCACCTCCCGATCTCTCTCGTTTCTCTCCTCCGACGCGGGGCGGGGACGCCGTCAGGCGCCGCGCCCGCCGCCGATCGAACGTGCGTCGTTCCCGGCGATTCGGGATGGAATCACTCTTCGACGAGCTTGATCACGGTCGCTTCGCGCACGCGCAGCACGCCGTCGATCTGGCCGAGCTTTTCGACGATGCGGGGCATCTTGCCGACGGCGCCCTGCCCCGTCACCATGCCGACGAGCTTGGTGCCGTTCTCGATGACGTCGCAGAAAACGACCTCGTCGATGAAGAAGACCGTCGTGAAGATCTGCTGTATCGCGTTCTTGTCGATGTCGACGATGATGTAGCTCGTCGTGCCGGGCTGCTTGCTCGGCGAGGCGAGCCCGTGCGCCTTGACCGCCTGCGAGTAGAGGCGGATGAACTCGTTCACGTCGCGGTCGAGCTTCGGGCGCTCGACGGCCGAGGACGAGGCGATCTGAACGCCGTCCATGGCGGCGATCCGCTCCTTGAGCTTCGCGATCTCGTCCGCGGAGCCGGCCTGCGCGAATATGATGATGTCGAAATCGCCGCGCACGGCCTCGCACCGCTGCACGCCGGGAAGCTGGTAGAGCTGCTTGAAGATGTCCATGCTCCGCATCGGATCGGTGATGCGGACGGTGATGTAGGTGCTCACCGATTCGCGCATCTCGGGCTCGGCCGCGGCCGCCTTCGCCGCCTTCGTCGAGCCGGGGGAGAGCTCCTCGAGCGCCTTCACGAGGTCGGGGATCTCGAACGGCTTGTCGAGGTAGCCGGTGTTGAGCTCGGAGAGCGCGGTGAGCTTGAGCGCCTCGTCGCCGAATCCGGTGATGACGAGGACGGGGAGATCCGGATGCTGCATCTTGATGACCTTGAGAATCTTGAGCCCGTCGATATCGGGCATGAAGATGTCGGTCACGAGGTAATCGTACGCGATCCCTTTCTCGCGGGCGGCGTCGAGCTCGTGTATCGCGGAGATGCCGTCGGGGCAGGCGACCGCGCTGTAACCTTCCTGCGTGAGTCCGACCGTGAGATTGCGGCGGATTTCGGCCTCGTCGTCGATGATGAGTACGCGCCCTTTCAACGGAGCCCTCCTGTTGGATTATGAGAGGTTACCTGATGGAAAACGCCTCTCCGGGGAGGCCGTCACAACCGAAAGATGCTACGAGTTTTACAATAGACAGTAAACGGCATTTTGTCAAATATTTTCGCTATATCTGACGATGCGCGGGCGGCCTGTGCCGGATGGAAATCGCGCGTCTCGCCGCCCGCTGGTTCGGTTGTTGCATGCGCCTTCTTTTTCGATGGACAGGCGGCGTTCGAGGCCGTACCTTATCTCTTTGTTTCATGCGGGGTTCGCGGATTCGGGCACCAGTCGCGCAAGGAGCCGTCGATGAGCAGCACCAAAATCGGCATTATCGGACTCGGGTACGTCGGCCTGCCGCTCGCGGTCGAGTTCGGCAAGCTGTACGACACGGTCGGTTTCGATATCAACGCGAAACGCGTGGAGGATCTGAAACACGGCGTCGACCGCACGCTCGAGACGAGCGCCGAGGATATCAAGTCGGCCAAACGTCTTCTCGTGACGACCGCCGTCGAGGATCTCCGCCCGTGCAATTTCTTCGTCGTCACCGTACCGACGCCGATCGACGAATACAAGCGGCCCGACCTCACGCCCGTCGAGCGGGCGACCGAGACGGTGGGGAAGGCGCTCAAGAAGGGGGATCTCGTCGTCTACGAGTCGACGGTGTATCCCGGATGCACCGAGGAGTTCTGCGTGCCGATCCTCGAGCGGCTCTCGGGGCTCGTCTTCAACAGGGATTTCTTCTGCGGCTACTCGCCCGAGCGCATCAATCCCGGCGACAAGCAGCACACGGTGACGAAGATCAAGAAGGTCACGAGCGGCTCGACCTCCGAGGTCGCGCTCAAGGTGGACGAGATCTACCGCTCCATCATCGCCGCCGGCACGCATCGGGCGTCGTCGATCAAGGTGGCCGAAGCGGCGAAGGTCATCGAGAATTCGCAGCGCGACATCAACATCGCGTTCGTGAACGAGCTCGCGCTCATCTTCGACCGTCTCGGCATCGACACGCTCGAGGTGCTCGAGGCGGCGGGCTCCAAATGGAACTTTCTCCCGTTCCGGCCCGGCCTCGTCGGCGGGCACTGCATCGGCGTCGATCCGTACTACCTCACGCACAAGGCGCAGGAGATCGGCTACCACCCCGAGGTGATACTCGCCGGGCGGCGCATCAACGACAACATGGGGATCTTCATCGCCGGCAAGGTCGTGAAACTCATGATCCACAAGGGGCACCGGGTGCAGGGCGCGCGCGTGCTCGTGCTCGGCGTCACCTTCAATGAGAACTGCCCCGACATCCGCAACTCGCGCGTCGTCGACGTCGTGCGGGAGCTGCGGGACTTCGGCTGCGCCGTCGACGTGCACGATCCGTGGGCCGACAGCGGCGAGGTCGCGCACGAGTACGGCTTCCCGCTCGTCGATCGTAAGGCCCTCGCGGCGGGCGCCTACGACGCGGTCGTTCTGGCCGTCGCGCACGACGCGTTCCGCGAGCTCGACGTCGCCGCCTTGAAGGGCGAGGACGGCGTCATCTTCGACGTGAAGGCGTTCCTCGACAAGAAGATCGTGGACGGGAGGCTGTAGGCGCGGCTTCGCCGCCGCCCCGGCCGAAACCGCCGCAATTCTTCTCGGACATCGGGCATTTTTCTCCCCTCCCGCTGTATAACCAACACGTAGGGCTTCAAGGTGGCACTGCCCGGCGCCGGGCCCCGAGGGAAACGGAGCAGAGTCCGAAGAGGGGCCGCGCCGACCCCACCAAACGACAACGCCTTACAGAGGCAAGTCCGTTTATCGTGCACTCAGGAGGTGCCCATGCGTACGGTGCGGTTCGTTATATTCGTATTAATTCTCGCCCTGGCCGGCTCCTTCGCCGCTTCGGCCTTTGCGGCCGAGATCCACGACGCGGTTCGCGGTGGCGACCTGCAGGCCGTCCAGCGGCTCGTCTCCGCCGACCGCTCGCTCCTCGCGCTGAAGGACGTCGACGGCTCGCCGCCGCTCAACATCGCGGCGCAGGCGGGGAACCTCGAGATGACGAAGCTCCTCCTCGACCTCGGGGCCGACGTCGGGCTCGGCGACAACGAGAACTCGAACGCGCTCCATGTCGCCGCCATCGGCGGGAACACCGCCGTCATCGATCTCCTGCTCGCGAAGGGGATGGACGTGAACTCGACCGACGTGAACGGCATGAACGCCGCGCTCTTCGCGGCCGGCCGGAACAGATGGGATATCGTCGGGTATCTCGCCTCGAAGGGCGCCAAGCTCGACGCCCGCACGAGCGGCGGCACGAACCTCGTTCACTTCGCGGCACGGCGCGGGAACCTCGAGGCGCTCAAGCAGCTCGTGGCCGGGGGAGCGGTCCTCAACTGCGGCCCCGACCAGTGGGGCGCCACGCCGCTCGGCGGCGCATCCCAGCGCGGCGACGCGGCTGTCGTCACCTATCTCCTCGAGAACGGCGCCGACCCGAACGAGGCGTCGGACAGCGGGGAAAATCCCCTCGCGATGGCCGCGGGCATGGGCAAGCGCGACGTCGTCCGCATCCTCCTCGACAAAGGAGCCGACGCGAAGTTCAGCCATAACGGCTTCAGCGCTCTCACCGCGAACTTTTGGCATCCCGATATCGAGATCGCCAAGATGCTCCTCGCCGCCGGCGCCGAGGTCACGATCGTGAGCGATAACGGCTGGACCATCCTACATCGCTTCGCGCAAACGCCGAATATGTCCGTCGAGTACGCTCGGCTCCTCGTCGACGCGGGCGCCAACGTGAACGCGAAGAACGCCGACGGCCAGACGCCCGTGATGATCGCCTGCGAGCGCGGATCCACCGACATCGTGAAGTACTTCGTCTCGAAGGGGGCCGACGTGAAGCCGGCGGGCGGCGCGTTCCAGGCAACCGGCCTGCACGCGGCCGCGGCCAAGGGCTACGGCGACCTCGCGGCGTTCCTCGTCGGGGCGGGCGCCCCGGTCAACGCGAAGGACGCGGACGGCCGCACGCCCCTCTACTACGCGACCCGCTACGGCCACACGGAAGCGGCGAAGATGCTCAAGGCGAAGGGCGGCAAGGGCGGCGCCGAGGAGATCGTTGCGGCCGACCTTCTCCAGAAGCGCATCCCCGAGGGGCAGGCGCTCGTCGTTCACACGGGGCATGCGGGATGGATGATCGAGACGGCGAACAACGTCCTCATCTTCGATTACTGGCAGGACGGCCGCTTGCCCGATTCTCCGAGCATCGTGAACGGCTGCGTCAATCCGGCCGAGCTCAAGGGGAAGAAGGTCACCGCGTTCGTGTCGCACAACCATCCGGATCATTACAGCAAGAGGAACTTCGAGTGGAGCAAAACGCTCG
>JAGUZZ010000282.1:0-2628 GCA_020060525.1 bacterium
TCAGACGTGTGCTCCTCCGATCTGGGAACGCCGAAGGGCGAGATCGTGCGGGTGGGGGACGCCGCGCTCACCGGCGACGATCTCGCGAGCCTCGCCGCGGGCCCCGACGGGACGCCGCTCACCTTCGAGGAGCGCCGCGCGTTCGTGCGGCGCTGGGTGGATACGCAGGTGCTCTACCAGGAAGCGGTTCGGCGCGGCCTTCGGGACGAGCCCGGCGTCCGAGCCCGGCTTCGCGAGCTCGAGGAGCAGTACCTCGCCGACTATCTGGTCTTCACGGATCTTCGCGCCGGATCCCACGTGAGCGAGGAAGAGGTCGAAGCGTACTACGCGGCGCACGAGCGCGAGTATCTCAACGAGTACCGCGTGAGCCAGATCGTGACGGCGAGCGCCGAGGAGGCCGCGAGGGCGAAGGAGCTTCTCGCGACGCGGAGCTTCGACTGGGTGGCGAACAGGCACTCGATCGAATCGGGCGCGCGCCGCGGAGGCGATCTCGGCTACCTCACGAAGGGCAACATGATGCCCGAGCTCGAGGGGATCGTCTTCGACATGCGCCCCGGCGACGTGAGCGACGTCGTCAAATCGGACTTCGGCTACCATATTTTCAAGCTCGTCGACGTGCGCGAGGCCCTCGTCTCGGTCGGGCTCGAGGACGTCCGCGAGCAGATCATGAACGCGCTCATGCTCGAGAAACGGACGCGCGCGTACCGCGAAATGCTGGCCGCGCTCAGGGCGAAGGCCGCGATCGCGTACCGGGATCCCGCCTACGAACGGGGGATCCTGCCGGAGATCGAACCCGACACGCTCGGATTCGAGGACGCGTCCGACACGACGGCGACGCCCTGACGGCGTTCGAGGAGGATAGGATGCGGCGAACGATCATAACGGCGGCGGCCGCCGCCGCGGCGTGGCTCTCCGTCGCGGAGGCCGGCGTTCCGGCGCGCGCGCAGGAGGCGCCGAGCGGCGCGTACGCCGTGCAGGGGGGCGTGATCGACCGCGTCGTCGCGACGGTCGAGGACCGGGCGATTCTCAAGAGCGACATCGACACCGAGCTCAAGCGCATCCTCATGCAGACGCAGCGCACCGAGATCCCGGCCTCCGAGGAAAAGGCGATCCGCGAGGAGATCCTGAACGGCCTCGTCGCGGAGGCCCTGCTCGCCATTCAGGCGGAGCGCGACAAGATCACCGTCGAGGATCGCGAGGTCGACGAGCGGGTCGACCGCATGATCGAGCAGAACAAGACGATGCTCGGCGGCGACGACGCGTTCGCCCGGCAGCTCGCGGCGGAGGGGCTCACCCTCGAGGGGCTCAAGGCGATCTATCGCGACAAGACGCGGACGCGAATGATCATCGACCGGTTCGCGCTTCAGAAGGTCGGGAGCGAGGTGCGCGTCTCCGACCGGGAGATCCGCGAATACTACAAAGCGCACGTCGCTGAGCTGCCGAAGCGTCCGCCGACGGTAAGCCTCGCGCATATCCTCGTCGTCGCGAAGCCGTCGGACGCCGTGCTCGCGGCGGCGCGCGACAGGATCTCGGCGATCGAGAAGCGCCTCGCGGCCGGCGCGGATTTCGCCGAGCTCGCGAAGGAAACGAGCGATTGCCCGAGCGCGAAGTTCGGAGGAAGCCTCGGGACGATACGGCTCGAGGATCTCAACAATCCGGCTTTCGAGGACGCGGCCCTCGCGCTCGCCCCCGGCGAGACGAGTCCGCCCGTGCTCACCGAGTTCGGCTACCATCTCATCAAGGTCGAAAAGGTCGAGGGAGAGATGGTGACGCTTCGCCACATCCTCGCCCGGGCGGAAGCGACCCCGCGCGATCTCGAGGACGCGGCGAAGCTCGCCGAGCGCGTTCGCGCGGAGATCGCCGCCGGGCGCGATTTCGCGGCGGCCGCCGCGGAGCACTCGGACGACGCCGCGACGAAGAACGCGGGGGGCGTGCTCGGCGAGGTGCCCGTCGACAACCTTCCCGAGAACGTGCGCGAGATGCTGCGGGGCGTCGCCCCCGGCGAGACGGCTCCGGTCGTCAAGGATCCGAAGGGATTCCGGATCCTCAAGGTCGTCTCGTGGGACGAAGGCCGCTCCTACACGTACGACGAGGCGAAGGACGAGCTCCGGCGCTTCATCGAGCAGGAGAAGCTCGAGCTGCGTCTCGGCGAGTACGTCGAGGAGCTCAAGAAAACCTACTCGGTGGAGATCCGGGGCGAAGCCTGACAGGGGCGGCATGCGGATCGATCTCCTTCTCAAGGCGCTCTGTCTCGCGAAGACGCGAAGCCAGGCCCGCAAGGGATGCGACGCGGGCCGCGTGACGTTGAACGGCGCCCGGGCGAAACCGAGCGCGGAGGCGCGCGCGGGGGACGTCGTCGAGATCCGCTACCCGCGCAAGGTGCTCGCGGTCGAGGTGCTGGAGACGCCGGCGGGTCAGATCTCGCGCCGGGACGCCGCGAGGTATTACCGCGTGCTGCGCGAGAACGACGTCGAGGAGAGCGGGGACTGGAATGACTGACGCGAAGGTCAGGCTCGCCCTCACGGTGGGCGATCCCGGAGGGATCGGCCCGGAGCTCGTCGCGGCGCTGCTCGCCCGGCGGCGGCTCGGCGCGGCGGACGTCTACGTCATCGGCGCGTACGCCGCGCT
>JAGUZZ010000074.1:0-17985 GCA_020060525.1 bacterium
CGCCGCGCGGCTCGTGAACGCCGAATCCGACGGCCTTCCGGGGATCGTCGTGGACCGCTACGGCCGCTGGCTCGTCGTGCAGCTCCTCACGGCGGGGGCCGAGCGTTGGCGCGAGGTCATCGCCGGTGAGCTCGAGCGTCTCGCCTCGCCCGCCGGGATCTACGAGCGCTCCGACGTCGACGTCCGCGCGAAGGAGGGGCTCGACAAGCGGATCGGCCTTCTGCTCGGCGCGGAGCCGCCCGAGCTCGTCGAGATCGCCGAGGGCGGACGCCGTTTCCTCGTCGACCTCAGGAGGGGCCACAAGACCGGCTTCTACCTCGATCAGCGCGAGAACAGGGCGGCGGTCGCAGAATACGCCGCCGGCGCCGAAGTGCTCAACTGCTTCTCGTACACGGGCGGCTTCGGCGTCTCGGCGCTCGCGGGGGGCGCCGTCCGGACGACGAACGTCGATTCGTCCGCCCCGTCGCTCGAGCTTTCGCGGCGCAATATGACGCTCAACGGATTCGACGAATCCGCTTCCGAGCACGTCGACGGAGACGCGTTCGCGGTCCTTCGCCGGTATCGCGACGAAGGCCGCTCGTTCGATCTCGCCGTTCTCGACCCGCCGAAGTTCGCCGAGTCGCGCGTCCAGCTCGCCCGCGCGAGCCGCGGCTACAAGGACATCAATCTGCTGGCGCTGAAGCTTCTGCGGCCGGGCGGCGTCCTCTTCACGTTCTCCTGCTCGGGGCTCATGACGAGCGAGCTGTTCCAGAAGATCGTCGCCGACGCGGCGCTCGACGCGGGACGCGACGCCCGGATCGTCCGGCGCCTCTCGCAGGCGGAGGACCACCCGGTCGCGCTTCCGTTCCCCGAAGGGGCCTATCTCAACGGGCTCGTCTGCAGGGTCGCGCGGTGAAGGGAGGCTCGAAGCGATGCAGGCGTCCGGGCCAGCGAAGATGATCCCGATCGCGCTTCTTTCCGCCGTTCTCGCGCTCTGCGCTCTCGTCTCGTCGTGCGCGGGGCCGGGCCGCGTCGAGCGGCTTGATCCGGCGCGCCGATGGTTCTTCCTCTCGCGCGATCTCTCGCGGGCGGGGAGCCTCGCGGAAGCCGAAGCGATCATGCGGCGCGCGCGAGAAGCGGGGTACAACGGTCTTCTCTTCTCGGACGTGAAGGCGCTCGTCTGGTGGACGCTCGACGACCCGGAGGGCTACCGCGAAAACGCGGCGGCGTTGCGGGCGCTCGCGAGCGAGCTCGGCCTCGAGCTCGCCGTCGCCGTCTTCCCCTTTCAATGGTCGCAGTCGTTCGGCGCGCTCGATCCGAATCTCGCGGCCGGCGTGCCGGTTCGACGCGCCCCCCTCGTTCGCCGGGGCGGCGAGCTCGTCCCCGAGGAGACCGCGAAGGCGGCGAACGGCTCGTTCGAAACCTACCGCGGCGACAAGGCGGCGGGATGGAGCCTGCAGGACGGGCCGGGGAGGGTTTCGTTCATCGACACGACGACGGCGGGAAGCGGCGGAGCGTCGCTCCGGTTCGATTGCGGGAGCGCCATGAACCGGCACGGCCACGGCCGCATTTTCCAGAAGATCGAGGTGAGGCCGTGGCAGCAGTACCGGATCCGCGTGCGGTTCAAGGCCGAGCGCCTCGACGCGGATCTCGTGCAGGTCGTGGCGCTCGCCGGCCGCCGGCCGCTCCAGTACGAGAGCCTCTCGATCCCCGGCGGCGCCGGGGCGGGGTACTTCTCGCGGGCGGACGGGCTCACGACGGATTGGATCGAGCAGACGGTCGCCTTCAACAGCCTGCGCCACACGGTCGTCACCGTCGGGGCGGGGATCTGGGGGGGGCGGAGCGGCTCGATCTGGTGGGACGACCTGCGCGTCGAGGCCGTCCCGGCGCTCAACGTAATCCGTCGCGGGACGGCTCCTCTCTCCGTCGTGGACGGCGGGGGCGCGGAGCTTCGCGAGGGGATCGATTTCGAGCGCGTCTCGGATCCCCTCCTCGGCCGCTCCCGCCGGCCCGGCACGTACGACGTGCGCCACGATCCGCCGCGCGTCGCGGTTCCGCTGGGCTCCCGCGTCGCCGAAGGAGAGCGCGTCTTTCTCTCCTGCTACCATCCCGTGATCTTCTACGCGGGGCAGGTCCCCTGCACCCTCGACGACCCGGGGATCTTCGAGCGCTGCGCGGAGGAGATCCGCCGCGTGGACGATATCCTCTCGCCCGACTGCTGGTTCATGTCGCACGACGAGATCCGCTGCGCGGGTTGGGAGCCCTCGCCGGGAGGGTCGCAGCGAAGCCCCGGCGAGATCCTCGCGCGCAACGCGGCGAGATGCGTCGAAATCATCGCGGCCGAGGGAGGCGGCGGCCCCGTATTCGTATGGTCCGACATGTTCGATCCGTATCACAACGCCCGCTCGAGCTACTATCTCGCGAACGGATCGTTCGCCGGCTCGTGGAAGGGGCTCGATCCGAAGGTCGTCGCGATGGTATGGGGAACGCCGGAGAACGCCGGGAAACGGTTCCGTTTCTTCGACGGGCTCGGAAACCGGACGATGATCGCCGCGTACTACGACTCGGACGTCGCCGAGAATCGACGCGCCTGGTCCGCCGCGTCGGCGGGCTCGCGCGGCGTGGAAGGCGTCATGTACACCACGTGGCGGGACGATTACTCGATGCTCGAGGAGTTCGCGGACGCGTGGTGGGGCGGGGCAGGCCGGCCGGATGCCGGGCGGCGCGCCGCGGATTAAAATATTTAACGAACTCGGAACCCCGAACGGCGCATGCGCGTATAACAGTACGGGCGCCGTTGGTGGGGGTCACGATGATGAAGCGTGGTGGGCGCTTCTTACGACGGCGCCCACTTTTTTCTTTCCTTTCAACTCCCGAAATCCCCGCGCTTTGGAATAACCCTCGAAAGCATTCCGAATCCGTAACGAAGCCGGGCACTTTTCCGTCTCCGCGGTGTAGCACCTTATAGAGAGCAAGATCGCTTCGCTTCGGAGGTAGGACATGTCGTTCAAAACGGTTATCGCGCGCATCAACGGATTTCTCGACAGGCTGCTCTTCGTCCGCGCGGCGCTCGCGCGCGTGAGGGTTCGTTCCCGGTGAAAAGCTTTCTCGTTTGCTTCGTCGGTCTCGTCCTGCTGCTGCTCGCGGTCGCCGTCGTGTGCCGGAGCGCCGAGGGCGCCGTCGCTCAATCCTCTTTCACGGTCAGTCCGTAGATCGTCTCCCCGAGAAGCTCGTTGAATCGCGCGGGATCCTCGATGTGAAGGAAATGCCCGCAGCCCCGCACGATCTTCGCGTCGTAGTCGCGGCAGAGCTTCCGGTTGCCGTCGACGTTCGTCGGCCAAAGGTCGGCGTTGATGTTGCGGATCGGCGCCGAGATCTCCGCGAGCGCGGGCGCCGCGTCGTAGGCGAGGAGGCATCCCATGGCGCCGACGCCGACCTCCGGCGGAGCGGACGCCATGTCGACCGCGACGTCCGCGACGAGCGCCGAATCGGCGCCCGCCGGGAACATTCCGCGGACGAACCTCTCCGTCATCGCCGCGAAGTTTCCTTCGAACTGGGCGAGAAACCCCGCGCGCTGCTCCGGCGCGAGTTTTTGCGACAGATCCTGGAAGTTGTCGACGCCGACGACGCCGGCGACGCGCCCCGACAGCGAGCGCGCGGCCTCGAGAGCGACGGAGCCTCCCATCGAGTGCCCGACGAGTATCACGCGTTCGAGGCGCAGGGCGTCGACGACCGCGACGACGTCCCGGGCGAACGATTCGATCGTCCACGCCTCGCGGCCGAGCCCCGACTCGCCGTGGCCCGCGAGATCGAGCGTCACGACGGTGTGCGTTTTCGCGAAATGAGCCGTTTGGCCGCTCCAGTAGCTCCGGTCGCAGCACCAACCGTGGATGAAAACGAGCGCGGGAGCGCCCGAACCGTCGACTTCGTAGCGGATCGGCACGCCGTCGGCGGACGGGACGGTCGCGATCTTCGGCCCGGCGGCCGCGGCGCCCGTCACGGCGGCGGAGAGCAGAAGACCGGCGAGGATCGTGCGCGCGAATTTCATGTCGTCTCCCTTCTCCGGAGGCCCGCCGGAGCGGGGCTCCGCCCGTGGACACAGCTCGGAACTTTTTCCTATACTACAGCATCGCGGCGACCTTCGCCGCCGTTATGTCGGCGAGGACGGCGAAAAGATCCCGCCGGAAGGCGTCATGCTTCGCCTCGGCGCGCCTCCTCGCCGATCGAGAACATATCGTCCGGCGAGCACCCGAAGAACCGCGCGAGCTTGAGGGCGAGGGGAAGGCTCGGGACGGATTTTCCTGAAACCAAATCCCCTTACCTGTGTTAATGTTACGGAGGGCGGCCGCCCGCGGAGGTGGCCGCCGCCGTTTCATGCCGCGGCGCGCCGCGAAAGATCGCCGCGGGAAGGGAAGCCCGGAAGGATCGATTCCCAAGAGGAGGGTGTAATGCGCCGGTTCCGGATCGTATTCGTCGCCGAGATCCTCGCGATCGTCGTCCTTGCGTCGGTTTCGGCTCTCGCCGCCGAGACAAAGGCGGTCGTCCCCGACTATTCCCTGACGCCCAGGTCGGAGATCCCCGTCGAGTTCACGTGGCGCGTCGAGGACCTCTATCCGACCTTCGAAGCGTGGGAGAAGGACCGCGCCGCGCTCGACGCACTCGTATCGAAGATCGACGAGACGGCGAAGGACTGGACCGCGAGCCCGCGGGGGATGCTCGCCATGGCCGAGCTGCAGGACGAGATCTACATCAAGGGCTCGCGCCTCTTCCGCTACGTCCTGCTCCAGAGCGACGTCGATCTCGCGAATACGAAGTTTCAGGCGCTGCGCGGAGAGATGCAGGCCGCGTTCGTGCAGATCGGCAGCAAGCTCTCGTTCATCGAGCCCGATCTTCTCAAGATGAACGAGGAAACGATCAAGGAATACCTCGCCTCCGAGCCGCGGCTCGAGCCGTACCGCTTCTCGATCATGGAGACGATCCGCAAGCGCGCGCACATCCTTCCCGAGGAGCAGGAACGCATCATGGCGATGACGGGCCTCTTCGGCGGGGCGCCGTCGCGCGCGTCGAGCTTCCTCAACGACGTCGACATGCCGCATCCGGAGGCGACCTTCTCCGACGGCAGAACCGTCCCGCTCAACTACGCGAACTACGTGCGCTACCGGGCCGCCAACGACCCCGCGGACCGCACCCTCGCCATGCGGACGTTCTGGGCGAACCACGTGAAGTACGAGAACACGCAGGCCGCTCTGCTCGACGGCGAGATGAAGCGCCACCTCTTCGGCGCCCGCGTGAGGGGCTACGCGGACTGCCTCGAGGCGAGCCTCTTCGAGAACGCCATCGATCCCGCCGTGTATCATCAGCTCATCGCCTCGGTCAGGGAGCACCTCCCGATCTTCTTCCGCTACATGAAGCTCAAGGGCGAGCTCATGGGGCTCGCCGACACGATGCGCTACGAGGACATCTACGGCTCGGCCGTGCCCTCCGTCGAGCGGTCCTATACGTACGACGAGGCGCAGCGGATCATCCTCGCCGCGCTGAAGCCGCTCGGCAAGGAGTACGAAGCCGTGCTGCGGGAGGCCTTCGGCAACCGTTGGATCGACGTCTATCCGAACAAGAACAAGCAGACCGGCGCGTACTCGGGAGGCGTCTACGGGCTCCATTCGTACGTCAAGATGAACTACGACGGCAAATACGACGCCGTCTCGACCCTCGCGCACGAGCTCGGCCACGCCGTGCATTCGAACTTCGCCAACGCGACGCAGCCCTTCTCGAACGCGGGGTATCCGCTCTTCCTCGCCGAGATCGCCTCGACCTTCAACGAGACCCTCCTCCTCAAGCATATGCTGAAGAGCGAGAAGGACGATCTTTTCAAGCTCTGGCTCATCGACCAGTACCTCGTGCAGGTGCGCTCGACGATCTACCGGCAGACGATGTTCGCCGAGTACGAGCTCGCGATGCACCGCCGCGTCGAGGAGGACAAGACGCTGACGCCGGATTGGCTCAGCGACACGTTCCTCGACCTCACGCGGACCTACTACGGCCACGACGCGGGCGTCGCGCGCGTCGACGACTACATCCGCAACGAGTGGAGCTCCGTTCCGCACTTCTACCGCTACTACTACGTGTACCAGTACAGCACCGGCATGATCGCCTCGATGGCCCTCGTCGATCAGGCCCTGAAAAGCAAAGACGGCGTCGAGCGCTACCTCGCGCTCCTCAAGGCGGGGGGAAGCGACTCTCCGCTCGCGCTGCTCAAGAAGGCGGGGGTCGACATGACGACGCCGGAGCCCTCGAGGGCCGCCTTCCGGACGGTCGAGGGGCTCGTCGCGGAGATGGAGAAGATCGTGGCCCGGCTTCGGGCGCAGAAGAAGATCTAGCGCGGCGCGCGGGGCCGTCCGCTCAGGACGGCCCCGGCGGTCCCTTGAGCCGCCCGGCCTTTTTCGCCGCGGCGGCGAGGATGAACTCGATCTCGGCGTTGACGCTCCGCAGGTCGTCGGCCGCCCACTTTTCGAGGGCGTCGAAGAGCGCCGCGTCGAGGCGGAGCAGGAATTTCTTCTTTTCGCTCATGATCGCTCCGCGTCACTCCGCGATCACTGGTAGAGCGTTCCCGTGTTGATGACCGGAGACACCTCTCTGTCGGAGACGAGCGCGACCATGAGGTTGTTGACCATCGTCGCGCGCTTGTCCTGATCGAGCTCGATGATCTTCTGCTCGCTCAGCTCCCGGAGCGCCATCTCGACCATGCCGACGGCGCCCTCGACGATCTTCTGGCGGGCGGCGACGATCGCCTGCGCCTGCTGGCGCCGGAGCATCGCCTGCGCGATCTCGGGGGAATAGGCGAGGTGGCTGATCCGCGACTCGAGCACGGTGACTCCCGCGATCTCGAGCCTCGTCTGCACGGCCCGCTTCAGCATGTCTGCGATCTCGGCCTGGCTTCCGCGGAGGGAGGTCTCGTCCTCCCGCTGCGTGTCGTACGGGTATTCCGAGGCGAGCGCGCGTATCGCCGTCTCGCTCTGGATGTCGACGAACTGCGCGTAGTTCTCGACGTCGAAGAGGGCGCGCGCGGTGTCGACGATGTGCCAGACGATGACGGCCCCGATCTCGATGGGGTTCCCCTGAGAATCGTTCACCTTGATCTTCTCGCTGTTGAAGTTGCGGATCCGCAGGCTGATGTGCCGCTTGGACGCCAGGGGATTCACCCAGTAGAATCCGGATTCGCGAATCGATCCGGTGTAGCTTCCGAAGAGGACGAGCACGCGCGCCTCGTTCGGCTGAACGACGGTCAGGCCGGTGGCGAAGATGACGGAGAAAAGCGTGAAGGGAACGAAGAACCAGAGCACGTTCACGTTGTCGGCGAGGATGCCCGCGCGGAGCACGTAGATGTCGACGGCGATGAACGCGAGAAAGAGAAAGAGGCCGAGGAATCCGCTCATCCGCCAGGCCCTGCGTTCGGTAACGGTCTGCATACGCACCTCCCTGTTTCCGGTTTGATATTAATATGATATCATCATGATATCATTCTGTCAAGGGGAAAAATCCGGGCGCCGTTCGCGCGCCGCCCCTCCGGCCCGCGCATCCCGGATCTCCGCGCGCTGATGCGGCCGCGGCGCGGATGGTGTATATTGAAGCTCCCTCTCCGGAGAGAGGCCTCGGCCGCCCGGCGGCCGGGGGGACCGGTCCGAAAGAGAAGGAAGAGGAAACGATGACGAGAAGATCGATTGCGGCCGCGGCGCTCGCCGCGGCGGTTTCAGCCTCAGGCGCGATCCCGGGCTCCTCGGACGGCCGCGCCGAAGAGTTGCCTGAGCGCCTGCGCCCGGCCTACGAATCCATCCGTCCGATGGACCCCTACGAGATCTGCAGGACGCTCAGCTCGCCGAGATTTCACGGAAGGCTCACGGGACACGAGGGGTACACAGAGGCGGCGAAGTGGGCGGCCGGCTGCTTCGAACGCTGGGGGCTCGCGACCGTCGACCCCGAGAGCGGATACCTGCAGCCCTATCCTTCTCCGTATACGATCGTCGACGAGGCGGAGCTCGCGCTCGTTCTCGGCGCGCCCGGGGCGCCTCCGCGGGAGCGCGCGCTCGCCCTCGGCTCGGAGTTTCTGCCGCTCCTCTACACGGCGAGCGGCGATCTCGCGGCGCCGCTCGTTTTCGCCGGATGGGGGATATCGGCGCCGGAGCTCGGCTACGACGACTACGCCGCGATCGACGCGAGAGGCAAGCTCGTCCTCTGCTTCCGCGGAACGCCCGACCGGGAAAACAAGGCCTTCACGGAATACGACCACCACCGCCGCCGCACGGCGACGGCGCGGGAGAAGGGCGCCGTCGGTCTCGTCTACGTCTATCCCGAAGTGAACGCGCATCCGAACGGCGACTGGCTCGACGGGTTCGTCGGCGCCATGATCGACGATTCGGCGGCCGACACCCTCCTCGCGGGCGAGGGCCATACGTCGGCCTCCCTGAGGAGCGCGCTCGCGGAGGAGAAGCGCCCCCGCTCGTTCCATCTATCGTCGAGCGCGCGGTACCGCGTCTCGTCGCGGCATGTTCCGGACGGCGAGGGGTACAACGTCGTGGGCTGGATCGAGGGCTCCGATCCCGCGCTCCGGCGCGAATGCATCGTCGTCGGCGGGCATTTCGATCACTGCGGGCGGCACGCGGGGCTTCTCTTCCCCGGCGCGAACGACAACGCGAGCGGCTCGGCCGTCGTGATGGAGATCGCCGAGGCCTTCTCGCGGCTCGCGGAGCGTCCGAAGCGGTCCGTCGTTTTCGTTCTGTTCGGAGGGGAAGAGCAGGGGCTCATCGGCTCGACCTGGTTCGCGGAGCACCTCCCGCCGCAGTTCGCTCGCGTAGACGCGATGTTCAACTTCGACATGAACGGCGAGGGTGACGGGACGAACTACGGATGCACGGTCGAGCCGCCGGGGTTTCTCGAGACGATCAAAAACGCCGACCGGTTCGTGGGGACGCTGCGGCGCCAGTGGCCCATACGGGAGGTCGGCGTGCGCTCTTCCGACTACGCGCCGTTCTTCCAGAACGGCGCCGCGTGCGCGGCGTTCTTCTCGAACGGTCCGCACCTGCACTATCACGAGACGGGGGACACCATCTACCGGATCAATCCGGACATCCTCGCCGACGTCGCGCGGATCGGATTCCTCGCCGCGCACGCCTGGGCGGACCGATAGCGTCCGGCTATTCCTTCTTCTCCTCCTTCGCCGCCTCGAGTATCTCCTTCACGTCCGCCGGGAGGGCGAAGACGCTGTCGGGGATGGCGACGTTGCGCTCGATGCCCGAGACCGTGATGACGCGGTCCTGTCCCATGACCTTCATCGTCGTCTTGTACGACTGGAGCAGTTCGCCGTCCCGGCGGTAGTCGGTGACGTACCCGACGACCGGTATCTCGCCCATCTGCGTCACGGCCAGGTTGATCGTTTTCACGAGGAGCCCCGACGTCACGTCGAACACGTACGTGCGGGGCTTGCCGTCCTTCGGCTTCAGAACGACCGCGTACGCCGGACTGCCGTCGACCGTGTCGAGCCCCGAGACCGCGACCGAGTCGTAGAGGCTCCGCCAGTACGCGAGCCCCTCGAACTTCGCGTCGCGCATGGCGTCCGCGAGCTCCTCTCCCTCGAGGACCCGGGGGCCCTGCATCGTCGATTTCTCCCAGAAGATCGAGCCGTCGGTGCCGCGCTCGATCTTTCCGATCATGGCGGATTCGGCGAGCGAGTAGAACTTGTTCGGCCGCGCGGCGTAGATCGTGACGTCGATCGTGACGCCCATCGCCGGGATCGCCAGCGTCGCCTTCGTGACGGTGGACGTGAGCTTGTCGAAGGCCTTCACGCCGCCGAGCGCCTCGACGAACCGGTCGAGCACCTGCTCGGCGGTCGGCGTCGCGTCGGGCGGCGAGGCGAGGGCGAAGGCGAAGAGCGAAACGAGGAGCGCCGCGGCGCAGGCGACGCTTGCGAACGCCTTGGTACGGATCGTGAACATGTACGCTGCACCTCCATGCATGGTCGATCGGAACGGGAGCTATTTGCCCCCGTTATACTCCTGACTCTCGATCCAGTCAATCGCGGCCTCGAGCACCGGATCGCGCCCCGCGAGCAGCGCCTCCCTGGTGAGCCGCGCCTCGATGTCGGGGAGGACCCCACGACCCTCGAGCTCCGTGCCGTCGCGCGCGACGTACGACGCGGTCGCGTACTGGAAGCCGTCCCCGTTCGGCAACCGCTCCGCCGTCGACGGCAGCGTGGCGCCGACCGTCCGCGTGCCCACGATTTTGACCCGCGGAAAACCCTGAACGCCGCCCGCGAAGATCTCCGACGAGGAGCCGGAGAACCCGTCGACGAGGACGGCGACCGGTCCGCGGTAGAGCTTCGCCCGCGGATTGACGACGAAGCGGAGCGTGTTGTCCCTCGTGCGCATCGTCCCGATGTCGCGGTTCTTCTCGTCGATGAACCATCCCGCCATGCCGATCGGCACGGCGCCGATCCCTCCGGGGTTGCCCCGGACGTCGATGACGACGCCGGGAGCCTCCATGAACGACCGCATCGCGGCCTCGTATGCGGGCATGAGCGTCAGAGGATCGAAGAAAACGCTGAAGGTGAAGTAGCCGATCCCGCCTTCGAGCGTTTTCGTCTCGGTGCGCAGGTAGAAGGGCGGAAAGTTGCCGAAGACGATCTTTTTCCCGCTTTGCTCGGCGAGCACGAGCGTCTTTTCGACCGGCCGGTCGCGCTCGTCGAGGAAGGTCATCCGCAGCGTGTCGCCGATCGCTCCCTGCATCCGCCCGATGACCGACCGGGCGAGATAGAGATCCTTGCGCGGATTGCCCTCGAACTCCTTTTCGATGGGCGGGAAGAGCGACGGGATATCCGTGTCGTCTATCCGCCTCACGATCCAGCCGGGGCGCACGCCCGCCTCGGCGCCCGGCGCGCCGGGAAGCGTCTTCACCACGACCGCCTCGCCGTCGAGGACGCGCACCTGGATGCCGGTCGCTCCCCCGAGATCCCCCTTCTTCGCCGGCGAGTCGATGCTCGCGTACGCCTCGGAGGCGATGATGTTGAAATGGCTCTGTTCGAGCTTCGCGATCATCCCGCGCATGGCCGCGCGGGCCTCCGCCGTCGTTTCCGCGCCTTCGACGAGCGGACGAAACTCGTCATGCACCGCCCGCCAGTCGAGCCCGCCGAGCGTCGGATCGAAGTGCTGATCGCGGATCGTTCGCCAGATGTACTCGAACGATTCGACGTTGAGCCGCGTTTCCTCGGCCGTGAGCCCCGCATGAACCGGCGCCGGACCCGCGGCGAGCGCGGCCGCGGCGGCCAAGACGGCTGCGCCCAAGAATCGATTGAATCTCATCGTTCCTCCCTTTCACGAACCGCTGGAATAGGAAAGATATGAATGGAATACGACCGAAAGTCAAATTCGTTCCTGGGCGCGGCGCGGGAACGCGGGACAGGCGAAATACGTGCATCTTCGAGTCGATAATACGGCACCATCGGCCGCGGCGGGTGTTATACATAGTACGATGAAACGCCGCGTTCGAATTTCCGCCCTCGCGTTCTGCGCCGCGCTCTGCGGCTGCGGGGCGGACGGCGAGTTTCCGGCGCTCCGGGGACCGTACCTCGGGCAGACCCCTCCGGGAACCGAGCCCGCGCTCTTCGCTCCGGGGATCGTCTCGACCGGTCTCTACGAGCGGGATCTCGCCGTGACGCCGGACGGCGGGGAGATCTTCTACGGTCTCGTTTTCGGGCGTCAGGCCGTCATCATGCACACGCGCCTCGCCGGCGGACGGTGGACGGAGCCCGAGGTGGCGCCCTTCTCGCGCGATCTCGCGTTCCTCTACCTCGAGCCCGCGCTCTCGCCCGACGGCGGCAGGGTGTACTTCCTCTCCACGAAGCCTCCCGCCGGCGAGGAGCCGAAACCCGGCTGGACGAACCAAAATATCTGGATGTCGGAACGCGCGGCGGACGGCTCCTGGGGCGAGGCGCGCATCGTCGAGGCGCCGGTGAGCACCGCCGACGAGGAGTATTTCCCCTCCCTCACGCGCGACGGGACGATCTATTTCGCGCGCCGGCCGGACGGCTCCCGTCGGGACAGGATCTACCGGGCCCGCCTCGAGGGCGGATCGTACGCGGCGGCCGAGCCGCTCCCCGAAGTCGTGAACGGCGACTGGACGATCTACAACGCCTTCATCGCGCCCGACGAGAGCTACCTCGTCGCGTGCGTCGCCGGGAAGGATCCCGAGATCACGAAGGGGCTCGCGCATTATTACGTTTTCTTCCGCGACGGCGACGACCGCTGGAGCGAAGGCGTGCATCTCGGCGAAAAAATCAATCCGCCGCTCGCGCAGGCGATGTCGCCGTCGATCACTCCGGACGGGAGGTATTTCTTCTTCGCCTCCACCATGGCGAACGGAATCGACGCCGGAGCGCCGGGGATGCTGACTCTCGGCGGCATCAGAAGGTTCTACGACGCGCCGAAAAACGGTCTCTTCGATATCTACTGGGTCGACGCATCCGTTATTCACGATCTGCGAAAATCCTCCTCCGACTGACGCGTTGATCGCATAACAGCCTCATATTATTGAAAATAACAGAGGAACGGATTTTTATTGAAATACCGTGCAACATACAGTATACTATAGTCGTACAGTATGAAGCGGGGACAGGAAGCCGCATCGAAATCCGGCTCGCGGTTTCCGGGACCGATAACGGGTGCGGGGAAACGAGGACGACTCATATGGTCGATGACATCAAGGCGTTCGAAACGGAGATGAACCGGGGGTTCCTTCAGGTGCTCGTTCTCGCCTCTCTCGAGCGGAGGATGTACGGGTACCGGATGATGAAACACCTCGAGGGGCTGGGATACGCCGTGGAGGAGAACACGCTGTACCCGCTCCTGCGCCGGCTCGAGAAGAACGGGTGGATCGCGGGCGAATGGGACGTCGGCGAGGACCGGCCGAAAAAGTTCTACGCCATAACCGAGAGGGGCCGAGCCGTGAAGGAGCAAGCGCTCGCGGTCTGGTCCCGGCAAATCGAGATCCTGAGACGGATCATGGATGGAGGAAACGATGTCCGATAAGCTCGAACGATACTTGGAGGAGATCGATCGCTATCTCGCCGTGAAACGGAACTCGAAGGAGATCCTCGCCGAGATACGGAGCCACATTCTGGAAAAAGCCGCGGACGAATACGGCGACGCTTCCGGGGGATCGATCGAGAAGGCGATCGCCTCCTTCGGAAGGCCGCGAGAGGTCGCCGCGCGGTATCTCGAGGGAGCCGAGATCATCGCGCCCGTCTTCAGGAAGCACCTGTTCCGCTATACGTGGATCCTGTTCGCGGCGCACTGCGCCGGAATGGCCGCCTCGATCTTTTTCGATCGAAGCATCGCGATGTTTCCGTTCTTCATCATCCCGAGGATGCCGGCGTATCTGTGGATTTTCTACGTGCCGATGGCGTTCATCGCGGATTTCGGCCTCGTCGCGTTCATACTCCTGCTCGTCACGCAGAGGAAACAGGATCTGAAGCTCCCGTGGCCGAGGTTTTTTATCCACGGGCGAAACGAAGGCGGGCTCGCCAGGCCGAAGAAACGCTCGTTCGTCGCTCTCCTCGCGCTGTTCGCCGTCGCGACGTATTTCGTCGTGCGATACCAAACGCTTTTCTTCCTCACGATCGACGGCGGCCCCTTCGTGTCGCTGCTCCATCCCGTCTCGTCGCTCTTTTTCTCCGTGCTGTTCCTCTCCATGCTCGCGTGCGGGGTCATCGCGCTCGGCGTGCGATTCATCGTGAACTCCGCTTGGGTGAACCTCGCCCGGGACGCGGTCGTCCTCCTGCTCCTCTGGATCGTGTGGAACGGTCCGATCGCCCCCCGGTTTCGCGACGCGGCGGGCGTCGACCTCGAGTTCGCGGTCGGCGTGCTGGTGTTCCTCGTCACCGCGGCCGCCGCGGTGCGGTTCGTGCGCAGTCTCGTGCAGGTGACGCGGGAGATGGCGTTCTCCGGCGCGGCCCAAGAAAGTTCTGGACAAGGGCCTCGCCGCACGGCGATATGATGGATAGGCGCGGCGGGGTTCGGCCGCGCGCGGGAGGCTCGACGCATGGGTGACGGCTATCCGAGAGCCGCCGTATCGTTCGTCTGGGGATGGAGGAGCGCGCGGGCGGTGTTTCATCGCGCGCTTCTTCGCGGGAGCCCCGCGCGGACCGTCATCGAGCGCGATATGGCGCGCTGGATGGAGATGCTCCGCCGCGACCGGGGGACGGAGCCCGCGCCGGCGGGGGATTTCGTCTGGCTCCTCGTCCGTCGCCCGGAATTCCGGAACCTCTTCTACCACCGGATCGGCCGGGACAAGCGCCTCGGAACGAAGGCGCTTCTCGAGATCGCGAAGCTCTTCTACCGGCCGCTCGAGAGTCTCTACATCTTCACGGAGGATATCGGCCCCGGCTGCTTCATCCAGCACGGATTCAGCACGGGCATCGGCGCGAGGCGGATCGGGGAGAACTTCTGGGTGAACCAGCAGGTGTCGATCGGGTATTCGGGCGTCGACGACTGCCCGACGATCGGGAACAACGTGTCGATCAAGGCCGGCGCGATCGTCATCGGCGACATTACGATCGGCGACAACGCGGTCGTCGGCGCGGGCGCCGTCGTCACGAAGAGCGTGCCGCCGAACTGCACCGTCGTCGGCGTGCCGGCCCGCGTCGTGAAGCGCGACGGCGCCGACGTGCGCGAGGAGCTCGGGTAGCGGAGGGCGGAGCGATCGTGAGACTCACGCCGTTCGAAAAGATCAGCCTCATCTACCTCGTGCGGTCGTTCGCGCGCGTGATCTCGGTGGTGCTCCTCATCTTCATCGCGATGACGGCGATCGGGGAAGGGTTCCCGAATCCGTTGGAGCTCTCCGGGCGGGAATCGCTCCTCACCGTCGCGTTCGTCGCGATGGTCGCCGGGCTCATCGTCGGCTGGTGGCGGGAGCTCGCGGGCGGGCTGCTCATCCTTTGCGGATTCGCCGCGTTCATGCTCGTCGAATTCGTCGCCACGCGCGACGCCGGGATGAGCTGGGTTTTCGCGCTCTTTCCGGTCGCGGGGATCCTCTATCTGCTGTTCTGGCGGCTCGGGAGGCTCCGCCGCTGAGAACGGACGCCGTTTCGGCGCGTGGGCGGCCGCGGGCGGCGCGGCGTATGCGCCGGAGGCGTCAATCCTTCCTGCGCCCGGCGACTCCGCCCCCGACGGGAACGGGCCCCCTCGCGTCGACGTACTCGCCGTGAGGAAGGAAGAACAGCCCCGGCTCGTGCTCGACGAGCTTCATGTGCTCGAGGTACAGCCAGCCGTTTCTGCGGTGAATTTTCGTCGTCATGACGGGAGTGTCGCCGGCGAGCCATTCGTACGAGCCGACGTAGCGTTCCCAACGCGGATCGTCCGGACCGGGCGCGTCGTTCGGCCCGTCGCAATAGGCGTACGCGTCTCCGTCGTGCACGGTGCAGAGGTACGCGCCGGCGCCGTCGAGGTTCGGGACGAACCGGATGAGCGTGGAATACGCCGCTCCGGGTATATCGATGTACGCCTCCCGCTCCGCGACGAAGTGCGCGACGAAGAAGCGGCCGTCGATGAGTTTGAAACCGGGCGTGCCGTCCTGTAGGCAGAATTCGATCCGGTCTCTCGTCTGCGTATACGTTCCCAGGAGCGGTTTCAGCTTCTCGTCGTCGATGTCCACTTCGACGAGATCGGCGTAGGGGCGGTACGTGTCGAGCGACGCCCCGTGCGCTTCGAGTATCGCCGCGAGCGCGCGATGCGCGAGGCCGGCCGCGAAATCCGCGTTCGGGGAGTTCGTCAGGACGACGGCGCCGATGCCGAATTCGGGAAGCCATGTCACGTTCGCGCCGAAGCCGAACCCCCCGCCGCTGTGCATGGCGAAGGGCCGCCGGAGCGTTTTGCCGGCGAGGCGGTTCATTCTAAAAACGCCGAGGCCGTGGCCGTAGATCTGTCCCTCGACCGCGAACGGTTCGTTCATCATCGCGTCGATGTACCGCTCCTCGAGGACGCGTTTCGATCCGGCCGTCCCCCTGTTCAGGTGGAATCTGACGATCTCGCCGAGTTCGCTCGCCGTCGCGTAGAATCCGCCGCAGGGGATCATTCCCTGCTCGTAGACGAGCGCCGCGTCGCCCGGCGGCGAGCCGCAGGCTCTATTCTCGTACGACGCGATTCGAGAGGCGTCGAACGTGCTCGCCCGGATACCGAGCGGCGCGAGAAGCTTCCGCTCCACGTACGCCTCGAAAGGCGTTTCCGACGCGGCTTGGAGGACATACCCCGCGAGATCCATGCCGAGGTTGGAGTATTTGTAGCGCGATCCGACGGGGAAAAGCGTCCACGTGTCGGAGATGCTTCGCACGTGATCCTCGAACGTCGCGACGC
The DNA here is from genome assembly GCA_020060525.1 of bacterium. GTDB lineage: Bacteria > Krumholzibacteriota > Krumholzibacteriia > Krumholzibacteriales > Krumholzibacteriaceae > SSS58A. The sequence continues at coordinate 16,374 of JAGUZZ010000074.1, forward strand.
CGCGCGAAAAATTGTTGCCGGCGGGCGCCTCGTGCCCGAGCCCCGACGTATGCTTCAGCAAATGCCGGAGCGTCATGACCTTCTCCGGTCGCTCCTCGTACCGGCTGTGAACGGTGAACCCGGGGAGGTACGCCGAAACCGGCGCGTCGAGATCGACGAGCCCCTCCTGAACGGCTATCATGATCGCCGTGGCCGTCACCACCTTCGAGATCGACTGGACGCTGAAGAGCGTTTCGGTCGTCACCGGGGCGGAGCCGCCCGCGGAGCGGACGCCGAACCCCCGTGCCCAGACAACGCCGCCGCGGTCGACGATCGCCATCGAAAGGCCGGGAGCCTTCGCCTCGGCCATCCGCCCGGGGATGGCCACTTCGAGCGAATCGAGGAGGTGACGTATCCCGTTGCCCTCGTGCAGGTTGACGTAACGCGAGGCCGGTTCGGCGGCCGAGGCCGGGCCGCAGCCGCCGGACGGAACGGCGCCGGCAAGCAGCCACAGCGCGCTCAATATCCCGAGTTTCGACTTCATGAATGACCTCCGCGATCGGACGCCGTCGATAAGCGGCTGGACGATCGATGCCGCCACGGCTATCATACGTCCGTCGGAAACGTTTGTTGCCGCCGCCCGCGCGGTGGAGCGCCCGGTGCGCACGAGAGCGCGGACCGTTCCCGGAGGTGCGCGGCGATTCGACAGGAGGACGATCGCATGGAACGAAATTCTTTCTGGAGTTACGCGGTGCTCGGGATCGCGATCGGGCTCGGCACCTGCATCGCCGGAATGAGCCTCAGCCACGCGCTGTTCGAGATCCGCGCCGCGGAGCGATCCGTGAGCGTGCGCGGCCTCGCCGAGCGCGAGGTCGAAGCGGATTTGGCCATCTGGCCGCTCGGCTTCGAGATCGCGACGAACGATCTCGCCGACCTCCAGCGCCAGATAGAGGCGAAGCGCGAGACGATCCGCGAGTTTCTCGCGGCCGCGGGGTTCGACGCGTCCGAGATATCGCTGTCCTCCCCGCGGATCCGCGACACGCAGGCCGAGTACTACGGCCGGGAGGGCGGCCCGAAGTTCCGGTACGTCGCTCAGGCCACGGTGACGCTGCGGTCCGACAAGGTGCAGCTCGTCAAGACGGCGATGGAAAAGGCGGGGGATCTCGTCGGCAAGGGCGTCGTGCTCACCGGCGAGAACTACGGACGCGCGACGGAGTTCCTCTTCACGGCCTTGAACGACGTGAAGCCGGCGATGATCGAGGAGGCGACGAAGAACGCGCGCGCCGCGGCGGAGAAGTTCGCGCTCGATTCGGGGAGCAAGGTGGGGAAGATCCGCTACGCCACGCAGGGCCTCTTCTCGATCTCGGACCGCGACGCGAACTCGCCCGAGCGCAAGAACGTCCGAGTCGTGACGACGGTCGAGTACTACCTGAAGGATTAGCCCGGAGGAGCGAGGAGACGCATGACGCCGCGCGGTCGAGCGTCCCGGCGTACGGCGGAGGGGATCGTCGCCCGGCTCGAGGCCGAGGCGGATCCGGCGAACGTCGCCGGCATGGCGCGGTACGGCATCGAACCGAAAAGAGCCCTCGGCGTGTCGGCGCCGAAGCTCCGCGCCCTCGCCCGCGAGATCGGC
>JAGUZZ010000348.1:0-3654 GCA_020060525.1 bacterium
CTCGGGCTTGATGCGGGGGAAGAGCGGCGAACGCGGCGCGAGCCCCGACGCGCCGACCGCCGCCTCGGGTAGATCGGCGAGCGTGAGACGCTCCGCGCCGAGCGCGCCGAGCAGCTCCCTCATCTTGCCGGGCATGAACGGCGCGAGAACGACGCCCGTCGTCCGCAGCACCGCGAGCAGCTCGCGGAAGGTCTCCTCGAGCTCGCCGCGGCGGGCGGGATCCTTCGCGAGGTCCCACGGCCGCCGCTCCTCGATGAAGCGGTTCGCTCGCTGAATGACCGCCCAGTACGCGCCGAGCGCCCGGGAGAACTCCATCCGGTCCATGTGGGCCCGGTAGGCCTCGAGCGCGGACGCGAGCTCTCCGCCGAACCACCCGCCGTCCCCGGGCGGTCCCGCATCGACCGAGCCGCCGAGGTACTTCGACACCATGGCGACGGTGCGGCTCAGCAGGTTGCCGACGTCGTTCGCGAGGTCGGCGTTGTAGCGGCCGAGGAAGACCTCGTCCGAGATGTCTCCGTCGCGGTCGAACGGCACCTCGCGCAGGAGGAGGTACCGCAGCGCGTCCGAGCCGAACGCTCCCGCCATTCTGACGGGATCGACGACGTTTCCGCGCGTCTTGCTCATCTTCTCGCCGCCGAGCGAGATGAAGCCGTGCGCGAACACCGAGCGCGGGGGCTCGAGGCCGCCCGCCATGAGCATCGCCGGCCAGATGATGCAGTGAAACCGCGTGATGTCCTTCCCGATCACGTGGACGTCCGCCGGCCAGTACCGGTCGAAGAGCGCCGGGTCGCCGCCGCCGAAGCCGAGAGCCGAGATGTAGTTCGTGAGCGCGTCGAACCACACGTAGATCACGTGCGAGGCGTCGATGGGGAGCGGGATGCCCCACGTCTTGCCGGCGCGGGAAATCGAGACGTCATCGAGCCCGCCCGTGATGACGTTCATGACCTCGTTGCGCCGGATCTGGGGACGGACGAAATCCGGATGCTCCCCGAAGTGGCGCAGCAGCGGCTCCTGAAAGCGCGAGAGGGCGAAGAACCAGTTCTCCTCGTGGATGATCTTCGGCGCCTGCTTGTGGCGCGGGCAGAGTCCGTCGACGAGATCCTTCTCGACGATGAACTCCTCGCACGATTCGCAGTAGAACCCCTCGTACTTTCCCTTGTAGATGTAGCCGTTGCGGTGGATCCGCTCGAAGAGCTCCCGCACGGAGCGCACGTGGCGCTCCTCCGTCGTGTGGATGAAGTCGTCGTACGAGATGTCGAGGGCCTTCCACGCGGCCCGGAACTCCTCCGACATCGCGCGGCAGTACTCGAGGGGATCGAGGCCCCGGGCGATCGCCTCGCGCTCGACGTTCGTCGAGTGCTCGTCGTTGCCCATGAGAAAGCGCACGTCGAACCCCGCGAGCCGCTTGTAGCGCGCCATGCAATCGGCGCCGATCTTCTCGTACGCCGTGCCGAGGTGCGGCTTCTGATTCACGTAATCGATCGCGGTCGTGATGTAGAATCGCTCGCTCATGCGTCCTTTCGGGGCGCGCGGCTCGGGCGCGGCGCGAAGGGCCCGGCGTCCGCTACCGGCCGGACGGCTTCGGCGGGTCGTCCTTCGCCTTGGTTTCCGCGGGGGGCTCCTTCCGGAGCTCGTCCTGAAGCAGCTCGAGCTGAACGGAGACCACGTTCCGGTCGGCGTCGGTCAGCATCACGGAGCGGTTGAAGATGTCGACCTTCTCGATGCGGTGCTCGCCGCCGAAGACGTTGACCTTGCTCCCGATCTTCGGGATCTCCTTCGTGAGCTCCTTGTAGTACTCGAGCTCGTAATCGAGACAGCACATGAGGCGCCCGCAGGCGCCGGATATCTTCGTCGGCGTGAGCGGGAGGTTCTGGTCTTTGGCCATCTTGAGGGTCACCGGCTCGAAATCCTTGAGCCACGTCGCGCAGCAGAGCCGCCTCCCGCACATCCCCATCCCGTCGAAGCGGCGCGCCTCGTCGCGGACGCCGATCTGCCGGAGATCGATCCGCGTGCGGAACACACCGGCCAGGTCCTTGACGAGCTCGCGGAAATCGATCCGTCCCTCGGACGTGAAGTAGAAGGTGATCTTGTTGCCGTCGAACTGGTTCTCGACGTCGACGAGCTTCATCGGAAGCTTGTGCTCGGCGACCTTCTGCTGGCAGACCTTGAGGGCGTCCGCCTCCTTCGCGCGTATCTCGGCGAGCCGGCCGACGTCCTGCTCGGTCGCGTGGCGGAGCACCTCCTTGAGGTCGGCCTCGATCTCGCTCGGCTCCGCCCGGGTGATCGATATGATGAACCCCATGTCCTCCCCGCGGTCGGCCTGCACGATGCAGTGGTTGCCGGTGCGAAGGTACAGCGCCTTCGCGTTCCGGTAGAACTCCTTCCGCTGGGCCTTGAATTGCACTTCGATTATTTCCATGCCGTTCAATCTAATACCATGCGCCGGTCAAATCAAGGAGGAGGTGCGCCAGCGTCAGCTCGGGATCGGCGTTCCGCCGCAGGCTCTCCGAAGCGAGCGCGATCTTCCGCATGTCGGCCGCCGCGTCGCGCGCGGCGGCGCGGCCGATCCGCTCCCCGCCGATCGCCTCGCGGAGCACCGCTTCCCCGGCGGGGTCGAGCCGCCCGTCGGCGGCGCGGAGAACGAAGGCGAAAAGGAGGGCCATCTCCTCGAGAAGCTCCCGGGTCTCCTCGCGCGAGTACCGCCGCGCGAGCCCCTCGGCTTCGGCGAGAAGCTCCTTCCCCTTGCCGTCGATCACGAGGCGGGCGGCGACGGCCGCGTCTCGCCAGAGCCCGAGGAAGCGCTCCTCGAGGAGCTTGACGGCGCGGCGCAGGTTCCCCTGCGCGATCGAGGCGATCCGGCGGGCCTCTTCCCGCTCGACCGAGCGGAACCGCTCTAGCATCTCCGCCACCTTTCCGCTCGAGAGCGGCTCGAAGCGCACCTCGTAGCACCGCGAGAGGATCGTCGGGAGAAGCCGGTCCGGATACTCCGTGACGAGAACGATCGCCGCCGACGGCGGGGGCTCCTCGAGGATCTTGAGGAGGGCGTTCTGCGCCTCGGTCGTCGCGAGGTGCGCCTCGACGACGACGACGACGGAGCGCCTCCCCTCGAACGGATGCTTGGACAGCGCTTCGATCACGCGGCGCACGAGGTCGATGCCGACGCTCCGGGCTCGGGCGCCGAACTCGCCGTACGCGAAGAAATCCTCGCGGCGGCTCTCGATGACGACGGGGAGATCCTTTTCCCAGTCGCCGGACGGCACGGGATACACGAGGTGGAGATCGGGGTGCTCGAGCGAGCGGATCTTTCCGCAGGCCCGGCAGCGCGAGCCCTCGCCGCACGTCCCGGCGCCCTCCTCCTCCCGCGGGGCGTCGCCGAAGAGACCGGGCGTCTCCTCCGCGGCCCGCTCGCGCGCGGCGTCGCAGTTGAGCCGCGCCGCGAGGCGTATCGCGAGGAGCTCCTTGCCCGAGCCCTCGGGGCCCGCGAACAGAAGCGAGGGCGGGAGCTTTCCCGAGGAGACGAAGCCGTCGAGGAGCGCTCCGGCGCGATGTCCGCCCTCCGCTATCGCATCGGCAGCAGCGAGGATGTCTATGATCGGACCTTTCTCCGCCGGCTCGGCCGCGGCGGCGCCCGGCGCCCGGCCCCCCGGGGGCCTC
>JAGUZZ010000159.1:0-3329 GCA_020060525.1 bacterium
CGTCTGGGGGTAGTTCCAGGGATTCCTGTGGAGGGCGTCGATGAGGATCTTCTTGTCTCCCCGCTCGATCAGGAACCCCTCGTTCGCGACGTACGTGATATCGAGCGGGAGGCTCTCCGCGCCTTCGCCCCGCGCGGCGCCGGATTCGCGCGCGAGTCTGTAGACTCGCCGCTCGACGTCGCGCGCTCCACTGCTCCTGAGGAGCTTCGCGATCCCGTCCCACCCCGCGTCGTCGGCGATATGCAGGGGGGTTCGCCCGTCGGCGTCCGCGACGTTCGGATCGGCGCCTTCTCGAAGGAGCACGCGGGCGACCTCGATCCTGTTCCTGCCCGCCGCGTAATGGAGCGCCGTCCTCCCGAGGCTGTCCGCGGCGTCGACGCTCGAGAGACTGCGAATCACCTTTTCGGCGAAATCGGCGAGGCCGCCGACGGCGGCTTGGTGAAGGAGCGTGCGTCCCGTTGCGTCCGCCCCGTCGAGCGAGAGGCCCTTCTCGACGAGGGCGTCGACGATCCGCCGGCTTCCGGCCGCCGCGGCGAGATGGGCGTAGCGCTCGAGCGCGGCCGCATCCCCATCGATCGCGAACCCCGCATCGAGCAGAAACTCGGCCGTCTCCGTGCGGCCTCCGCTCAAGGCGCTCGAAAGCGGCGTCCCTCCCTCATCGTCTTTCGTGTCGAGCTTCGCGCCCCGAGCGGCGAGCGCTTTCACGACGCCGGTGCGGCCGTTCATCGCCGCGAGAAAGAGGGGCGTCCGTCCCTTGTACCCGCGCTCGTCGAAGGCCGCGCCCTTCGAGACGAGAAGCTCCACGACCGCTTCGTTCCCCTGCCGCGCCGCGAAATCGATCGGGGCGTACCCTCTCGTGTCCCGCGACTCGAAGGGGGACCCGCGCGCGATGAGCGTATCGACGAGAGCGGCGCGGCCCGCGTACGCCGCATAGAGGAGCGGAGATTGACCGACTGCGTTCAGGGCGTCGACGGCCGCGCCTTGTTCGAGAAGATAGAGGGCCGATTCCATTCTCCCCATGAGCGAGGCGACGTGGAGGGGCGTGTTGCTCTCCTCGTCCCGGGCGTTCACGAGGTCCGGAGAAGCCTCGACGAGCTCCTTGAGCTTCGCGACGTCTCCCGTTTGCGCCGCCCGGAAAACGGTCTCGTTCCGGGCCCCGCACGGAACCGCCCACGCAAGGACGCTCGCGCAAAGAAGAAACACCGTCGTCGCGCGCATCTTCGGCCTCCCTGGAATCGAACGGGGAAACGGCGTATCGGGCGAGTTTCGCCCATGAAGCATTATACGCCGTACGCGCGCCGATGGTGCCCGAATCGGATGAGCCGCGGCGTCGAGTCTCCCGTTTCTAGAAACACCGGGGCTTTTGGGCGGCGTTTCTCCCGGCCTACTTCGCGTCGTCGGGCGCGAGCAGCCGTTCCCGAGAGATCGTGCGGTCGAGATCGGCGGTGCCGAGCGCGCCGAGGGCGATGACGACCGCCGAGTGCTCGAGATAGCGCGGAACGATCGCCTCGTACGTGTCCTTCTCCGAATGAATGGGATAGGCGACCGTCGAATCGGCGCCCTGATCGAAGAAGAGCGCCGGCACGCCGGCCGCGAGAAACGGCGCATGATCGCTCGATCCCATAAGCATGATCTTCAGCGAATCTCCTCGCGCCGTGAGCCCTTCGATGACGCTCGCCGTCGAAGGAGCGCCGCTGGGAACGCCGCAGGCGTTTTGCCGATCTCCGCCGGCCGCTGGGGCGCCCCCGCATCCCTTGACGAACCGCCGACCGAGCGAATCGACTCCCTCCCCGGGTCCGAGATCGGCCGGATCGATGCCGAGCTCCTCGAGCGTCTGCTCGACCTCCTCGAGCCTTCCGTCGCTCGTCCTGCGCACGACCTTCACCTTGCCGCCGCAGCCGCCGGCGCCCGCGGCCGCGGACCGGTTTGCGCTCGCGCAGCAATCGGCGTTCACGGCGGGCAGGTAGTCGACGGGCTCGACGCGGAAGGGCATGGCGGGATCGATCCTCTCGGCCGCCGCGAAGGCGGTCCCGAGATCGTTCCGCATGGGGGGCGTGCCGGCCACGCCGGAGATCCAGCCGGTTCCGTAATCCATGTTGTACATAGCCGAAATCTTGGGCATGAGCTCGGGATGGGCCGCGACGTACGCCTTCGAGCCGAGGAGCCCCGACTCCTCCCCGGCGAAGAGGATGAACCGGATCGTGCGTTTCGGTTTCGCGCCCGATTTCGCGAGCAGTCTCGCCGCCTCGAGCACCGCCGCGGAGCCGGCCGCGTTGTCCGTCGCTCCGGTGCCGAGCGGGGTCGAGTCGATGTGAGCCCCGACGATGACGTATTCGTCGGGCTCGACGGAACCCGGTATGTCGCCGACGACGTTCGCGACCGGCCGGGCCCCCGCCGGGGCGGCCTCTCCGAGCGCCGCGGAGAGATCGACGAGCTCGAGATGGACGTTCTCGAGACCGAACTCCTTCATCCTCTCGAGCGCCCATTCGCACGCCTTCTCGTGCGCCAACGAGCCCGCCGGGCGCGCCCCGAACCGGCACAGATCGAGGGCGTGGCTCGCGGCCAGATTGTCCGCGCGTCCGAGCTCGACGACTCGGCGCACCGCGGCCTCGTTCGCCCGAAACGCCCCCGTCCCGCGGCACGCCGCGACCGCCGCGAGCGACAGGGCGAGCGCGAGCATCGCCGCCGCTATTGAGCGTGTACGACGCATGGCTTCTCTCCTTTCCCCGAGGACGGGGTCCCCGGACCATCAGTTTCCGCAGCTTGGCGGGCGCCCGATGCCGGTTATACACCGGAGGCCCGCATTAGTTGCCTTATGCAACTATTATTTCGAGAGGGGAAAGGGTTTTTGAAGGTGCGCGGAGTTGCCCGGCGCGGCCGCGAGACGGCCGCACGCCGCCCCACTCGCGCCGGCGGCTCCCGCTCGTCAGGAATACTTCCGGGAAACGAGACGCGCGAGGCGCCCGAGAAGGAGCACCGCGTCGCGCCGCGACGCGGCGGAGAGATCGCGGATGAGGCGGTCCATTTCGACCTCGTCCTCGCGTACCAGGCGGGCGTGGAGAGCCCGCCCGGCCCGAGTCGCCGAAAGGACCACCGCACGCCCGTCCCCGGGCTTCGCGGAGCGCGCGACGTATCCGGCGCGCTCGAGAGAGGCGGCGAGACGGCTCGTCGTGCTCTTGTCGAGATGGAGCTCGGAGGCGAGCTCGTTCTGCGTCATGCGGCCCCGGCGGACGAGTGCTTCGAGGGCGTAGCTCTGCGTGACGGAAACGCCGTGGCAGCACACGCGCTGCCGGTCGCGGAACAGGAGCGCCCGCGCCAGGGCGGCCGCC
>JAGUZZ010000307.1:0-10355 GCA_020060525.1 bacterium
CCGGCGACGATCTCGAGCGTCGACGGGTCTCCGTCGAGATCGACGAGAAGAGGCGAGGCGCCGATCCCCGCGGCCGCGACCGGCCAGCCGCTCTCGCGCGGGGCCGTCCAGCGGAGCTCGTGCGGACCGCTCACGTTGTCGCTCTCGTTCGTTTCGACCGGCCGGCCGTCGGCGTCGACCGCCGCCCAGCATCGCCATTCCGCGATCGTGTCGCTCCCGAAGGGCTGCGTCGTCCAGACGATCGAATCCCCGACGGCGAGAGCGGGGACGACGATCCGCAGATCTCCGGCGTCGCCCGCGCCCGGCGCCGTTTCACGGTCGGCGAAGAAGTGGACGGCGAACGTATCGGCGTCGATCACACCGTCGTTGCGCACGACGATCGCGGCGGCGATCTCCCGGCCCGCTTCCGCCGATGCGTCGAGGCTCACGGCCGCGAGGACGAGGTTCGGCGCGATCCGGCAACCCGCGCCGAGCGCGCCGACGAGCTCGCCGCAGGGGCTTCGCTCCGGCATGCAGGACGAGGTGTCGTAGAGGGCGTACACCCCGGCCGCGGCGTCGCAGAACCCGGGATCGACGGAGAAGTTGCCGTTTTGCCCCGTTTGATCGGGCGTCGCGCCGCCGTAATCCCCCCCCGCGTTCCCGAACACGTCGCTGCAGGAGATCGCCTGCACGCCGCTCACCGAATAGACCCCCTGATTGCTCAGGTTCGAGGCGACGATCGAGCGGCTGATCGGGTTCTGCGCGCCGTAGAAGCTCTCGATCCCGCCGCCGTACTGCGCCGCGGAGTTGCCGGCGACGGTGCAGTTCCGCATCGTCATGTTCGCGGTCGTGTAGACGCCGCCGCCGCCCTGGCGGGCGTGGTTCCCGGCGAGGATCGAAGAGCTGATCGTGCAAAACGAGCTCAGGCCGTTGTAGAGGCCGCCGCCGAAGCTGCCGATGTTGCCGTTTACCGTGCAGGAATCGATGACGGCGTTCGCGGACATGATGTATATGCCGCCCCCGTGATCGCCCGAGGCGGTGTTTCCGCTCACCGTGCAGCGCGAGATGCGGGCGGTCGAGCTCGTCGCGACGCCGACGCCGCCGCCGTACCGGACGGCGCTGTTTCCGGTTATCGTGCAATCCACGATGCTTCCCGTGTACTCCCGGCAATATATGCCGCCGCCGGTCGGATCGGCCCTGTTGTTCGTGAGCGTGCAGCCATCGACGAGCGAGCTCGATCTCAGGAGATAGATGGCGCCGCCCTGAGACGAACCGTTCGTGATGCAGCTGTCGATGACGCAGCCGCGGATGGCGGGACTCGAATCGAAAACGCGGACTCCGCCGAGAGAGGCGAGGCGGATCGTGAGCCCCTCGAGCGCCGAGGAAGCGTTCTCACCGTTCTGGAAATAGAATCCGTAATGCGCCTCGCCCGCCCCCGCGCCGCAGTCGATGATCGTGGCTTCGGGCCCGCTCTCGGACCTGACGACGAGGTTTTTGCCGCCGAAGGTGACGTCGCGGTTGCCCGCTCCCGCGTAAACGCCCGCGGCGAGGAGGATCGTATCGCCCGGCGCCGCGCGGGCCACCGCCGCGGCGATCGTCGGCTCGTCGCCCGAGCCGTCCGCCATGACGTACCATGTCGTCTTCGTGTGGCAGCGCTCGCCGGCGGCGCCGATGAGCTCGCCGCACGGATTCCCCCCGGGACGGCACGGCGAGCCGTCGCCGACGCCGAAGTCGTATCGCCCGGCGTCGCAGAACTGCGGATCGGAGAAGATGATCCCCTCGTCTCCGGCGGGAATCGCCGCGGCGCCGCCCGCGTCGCCGCTCATGTTGCCGTAGAAGTCGCAGCAATCGAACTGTATCCCGCCGCCGGCTTCGTCCTGATACACGCCTTCGCCGCCGAGCGTGAAAGCGACGATCGTCCGGGAGAGCCCGCCCCACGACCCCCCGGTGAAGAAGATCCCGCCGCCGCGGCCGCCCGCGGCGTTGTACGCGAAGGTGCACCCCGAGACGTCCGCCGGCGAGCCGTTCGCGTAGGCGCCGCCCCCGTCGAGCGCCGCGGTGTTCCACGCGACGACGCAGCGATCGATCGAGAGGCCGGCCCCGGCGACGTAGAGACCGCCGCCGCTCTCCGAGGCGGCGTTGCGCCGGATCTCGCACTGCTTGAGCTCCGAGAGTCCGTTCTCGACGTAGAGACCGCCGCCGAGCGCGGCCCGAGCGCCCGTGATGACGCAGCCGACGATCGCGGCCTCCCCGTTCCTCGAGAGAACGGCGCCCCCCCTGCCGGCGTCGTCCGCGCCCTCGGCGGAGCCGTTCCGGAGCGTGAGCCCTTCGAGCCGGACCGTGCCGCTCCCCTCCGGCAGCAAGAAGCAGCGGCCGAGCCCCTCCGCGTCGACGATCGTGAATCGCGAGCCGTTGATACCTTTGATCGAAACCTCTTTGCCGACGACGACGTCGTGTTCGCGATGCACCCCCGGATAGACGAGGATCTGGTCTCCCGCCGCGGCGGAATCGATCGCGGCCGCGATCGTCGGCGCGTCGCCCGAGCCGTCCGCGTGCACGCGCCACGTCTTCGTTCTCGACGCCCCGGACACGACGAGGGAGAAATCCTGCGAACCGCCGCGGAGCGCGCCGTCGTTCGAGATCCGCACGACGTAGATCCCCGCCTCGGGGTTCTCGATCAGCACCTGCTCGACGTTGTCGACGGCGTTGTCGCCCCGGGCGGCCGGAGCGGAGGGGTCGAGCGGATCGAGGGTCCACGGCTCGAAGATGAATCCGTCCTTCTCGACGCGGAGGTCGAGATCGTTCACGAGCATCCGGTCGGGGGGATCGAGAGCCGGCGCCGGCGGCGTTCCGGGCGGATCGGTCCACGCGATCGTCATCCTGAGCTCTGGCTCCGTCCCGTCGCAGAGATAGTAGAACTGGGCCGGCGAGTCCTCGACGAGGGTGAGCTCCTCGACGAGCCCGAGGCGGCTGTCGAGATCCGCCTCGATGAGACGAAAGGCGGCGTAGGCGTCGAGAAGCCCCCAGCCGTACGAGTAATCCGGGCCGGGAGCCGATCCCGCCTCGCGCGCCGTGTGGATGACGAGCGCCCTCAGGGTCGCGGCCCTCATCGGCACGCCGTTGCGCGTGTCGCGATGGTAGTCCTGAAGCAGCCCGAGCGATCCGCAGACGTTCGGGGAGGACATCGACGTCCCGTAGTAGTACTGGTACGAAGTGTCGGACGCGGCGACGCTCGAGTACACGGCCCAGCCGTCGCCGCAGATATCAGGCTTTATCCGGCCGTCGTCGGTCGGCCCCCAGCTCGAATACGGAGTCATCTCGACGGAGGCGGGACCGGCATAGTCGAGCACGGGTTTCACGGCGCCGACGAGAAGCGCGTTCTTCGCGAGCGACTGGCCGTTCGGAAGGCAATCGTAGCCGAGCGGGGCGCCGTCGTTGTCGCGCACCGTCGTGCTGCGGCGCCACGTGCCGTACCGCGAGTCGTAATAGTAGTGGGACGTGCCCGCCGGGACGCTGTCGTTGCGGTCGTTGCCCGCGGAGCTCACGACGAGGTAGTTCGGCGCGGCGCAGAGAAGCTCGTCGAGCTCGCGGGCCGACTCGCTGTAGAATCCGAATCCGTAATCCTCGACCTCGCTTATGGCGGTGTCGCCGAACCAGTACCAGCTTCCGAGATCCACCCATCCCCTGATGAGACCGTACGAATGGTTCGAGACGAGAAGCCCCTTCGCCGCCTCCGTCGCCATCTCGGCGAGATCGTCGTCCCACTGGAACGCCCTGATCGAGGCCTCCGGCGCCATGCCGCGCGCCTGCGCCCGCACGCCCGAAGCGATCATCGTGCCGGCGACGTGGGTCGCGTGGTCGTCCGGGATGAGGGTTTTCGAGTCTCCCCAGACGACTCGTCCCGCGAGCTCCTGATGGGTCGTTCGCGGGGCGTCCCCGTCCCAGAGGCCGATCGTGAATCCGCTCCCGCCCCCGGCGTAGTGCTGCACGCTGTCCGTGCGCGTCGTTATCGCCGCGTCGGTGTTGTTCAGCGCGAGATAATAAAAGGGCAAACCTCGCTCGATCCCCTGAAGGCTCCAGAGCTTGCCGTCGAGAGTGACGCCCCGGACCGGCCAGCCGCGCGAGGAGGGGATATCGAGCGCCTGTTCGCGGTTTGTCGCGCTCCGCTCGAAGAGCTCGCGGGACATCTTCTCGAGCGCCGCCCGTTTCGAAGACCCGGTTTCCCCCGCGGCGCCGATTGCGAAAACGAGCATACAGACGAGAGCCGCAAGGCCCGAGAAAGCTGTGCGTTTCAAGGCGCTGACCTCCGGGCTGTGGATCTGGAACCCGTTCATAAAACAGGAGTTGCGCAGTAAGTATAACCCCGCGGCGGGAAAATTTCCACAATTAAAAACGGCGATTGAAACGGTTCTTAGTTTGTGGTACAATTATGAACAACCCCATAGGGGGGCTAAATCAGCGTTGAACCCAAGTCAATTCGCGAAAGGAGCACCGATAGTGAAAGCAAAAGCTTTACTGGCGGTTCTCGGAATTCTCGTTCTGGCCGGCTCGGCCTGGGCATGCGAGTACACGTCCTTCATGGCGAACGCCGACTGTTACGGCTGGACGGCGTCCGGAACCAACACCGTCTGCGGCAGCCGCGACACCCTCGCGTATGTCGTGAATCTGAAGCAGGGCGGCGAGATCATCGCGACCTTCTCGTCGATCTTCGTCGTGTGGGCCACCGATCCCGTGTGGAGCTTCGACGTTCCGTGGGGCATGGATCTCTGCGGCGATTACGTGGCCGAGGGCCATTTCTACTATATCAGCCCCGACGACGTCACGAGCTCCCACGACTTCAGCATCCCCTTCACCTGCGACTGCGAAGAGGGCGGCTGCCATTACACGCCGGGCTACTGGAAGAACCACGCCGAGGCGTGGCCGCTGATGGAGCTCACGATGGGCTGCGTCACCTACAGCCAGGCGCAGCTTCTCGAGATCCTGAACACGCCGGTGCGCGGCGACGCGACGATCATCCTCGCGTATCACCTGATCGCGGCGAAGCTCAACGTCGCGAACGGCGCGGACGAACCGGCCGACGACGCGATCGCCCGCGGCGACCGGCTGCTGTGCATGTACCCGCTGTTCAGCAATCCGAGAGGCCCGGCGCGCGATGAGATTCTCGGCGTGAAGGACGAGCTCTGCGCCTTCAACGAGTACATCGTGCCCGGCTGCGGGGACGACAATCCGCCGACGGGCGAGATGTCGACGGACATCCGGCTCGCGCCGGCCGCTCCGGCGGAAGACGCGTCCTGGGGCGCCATAAAGAACATCTACCGGTAGACGGGCGTCCCGAAAGAGGCGTGCCGGTTCCGTCGAGCCGGCATGACCGGCGATCCCATATCGCATAGCGAGAGGGAGTGTCGAAAGACACTCCCTCGTTTTTTCATAGGAGAATGCTCGCAGATAGGCGATGCGGGATGAGGCGGGCTCGCGCCGGACACCCGCCCGTCCGCCGCGCCGACCCGCTACTTGAAGAGCACCTTGTACCCGCTCGCGATGAACTCGACGGCGAGCGCGGCGAGGATGAGCCCCATGATGCGGGTCGCGATGTTGATGCCGGTCTGGCCGAGCACGCGGGAGATCCTCATCGAAAGCCGCAGCGCCCCCCACATGATCGCCGAGACGACGAGGCAGCTCAGGACGAGGAAGCCCGTATTGACGACGCCCGTGACCTTCTCCGCGTAAATGATGCCGAGGCTGATCGCGCCGGGACCGGCGATGAGCGGGATCGCGAGGGGCACGACGGCGACGTGCTCCTTTCCCGTCGCCTCCTCCGCCTCCTTCTCGGTCTGTTTCGCCGCGATCACCTTGGCCTGCATCATGGCGATCGAGAGGAGAAGCAGCAGTATGCCGCCGCCGATCCGGAACGAGGCGATGCTGATCCCGAAGACCTTGAGGATCCACTCGCCGATGAAGCAGGACACGACGAGGATGATCGCGACCGAGAAGCAGGCGACGTCCGCGGTGCGTTTCCGCTCGGCATCGGACTGATTCGCCGTGAGGCTGACGAAGAGCGGGATCGCGCCCAGAGGATCGGTGATCACGATGAACGCGACGACGATCTGCGCGTATTCGCTCCAGCTCATCATACCGTCGAGAGCCCCTGATCGAGATCGGCGATGATCTCATCGACCCGCTCGATGCCGACCGATACGCGCACGAGCCCTTCAGGGATGCCGGCGCGCTCGCGGGCGGCTTTGCCCATCGAGGCGTGCGTCATCGACGCGGGGTGCTCGATGAGCGTCTCGACGCCGCCGAGGCTCACGGCGAGGGTGCAGAGCCGCACGGCGTTCATGAGGGCCTTGCCCGCCTCGATCCCGCCGGCGAGCTCGAAGCTCACCACGCCGCCCCCCCCGCGCATCTGCCGCTTCGCGAGCTCGTGCTGCGGATGGGACGGGAGCCACGGATAGTTGACTTTGGCGACCTTCGGATGCGTTTCGAGGAACCGGGCCACGCGCTCGGCGTTCGCGCAGTGTCGTTCCATCCGGAGGGCGAGCGTCTTGAGGCCCCGCGATACGAGAAAGGCGTCGAACGGATCGATGCAGCCGCCGAGCTGGTGGAATATCTTTCTGATCGACGCGTCGTCTTCAGCCGTTTTCGCGAGGATCATCCCCGCCACGACGTCGGCGTGGCCGTTCAGGAACTTCGTCATCGAATGCACGACGACGTCCGCCCCGAGATCGAGCGGCCGCTGGAGGATGGGGCTCGAGAAGGTGTTGTCGACGGCGAGCTTCGCGCCGCCGCGATGGGCGATATCGGCGATCGCGGCGAGATCGCTCACGGCGAGAACGGGGTTCCCCGGCGTCTCGACGAAGACGAGCTTCGTCGAGGGCCGCATCGCCCGACGGACGGCGTCGAGATCGACGGTGTCGACGACGGACGATTCGACGCCGAACCGCGACATGACCCCCGTGAGAAGCGTCTGCGTGGGGCCGTAGACGACCGCCGAGCAGACCGCGTGGTCCCCCGCCCGAAGGAGCGAGGCGAAAACCGAGTGGATGGCGGCCATGCCGCTCGCGCAGGCGATGCCGCCGTGACCGCCCTCGAGGATCGCGACGGCCCGCTCGCAGGCGCGGATCGTCGGATTGCCGAGCCGCGTGTAGATGTAGCCTTCCCGCTTCCCCTCGAAGAGCCCCGCGCCGTGGTCGACGTCGCGGAAGGAGAAGGTCGAGGTCTGATAGATCGGCGTCACGACGGCGCCGGTGCCGTCGCGCTCGAATCCCGCGTGGACGCACTGCGTGTCGGGATGGTTCGCGCGAGCGTCATGCATGGCTGTTCTCCCCTTTCGTACGGATAAAACAGCAACAATATGCATCGAAAAAGCGCGCTTTACAACCCCTTTCGCGGGGTGGTATGACTCGAGCCGGACGTCACACGGAGGTTATCCGGATGTCGATGCGCGTTTCGAAACCCGCCGCCGCCGCTCTGGCCGCGGCGCTCGCCGCCGCGCTCCTCGGCTCGCCCGGCTGCGGACGCAAGCAGGAGATCGTGAAGATCGGGGCCATCCTTCCGCTTTCGGGCGCCGGGGCCGAGGTCGGCAACCAGTACCTGCACGGGATGACGCTCGCGATCGAGGAGCTGAACGCCGCGGACCCGGGCGTCGCGTACGCGTTGGTCGCCGACGACGGAAGCGACGCCGCCCGCGCGGGCGCCGCCTTCTCGAAACAGCTCATGAGCGACCGGATCGCGGCGGTCGTCACGGCGGGCGACCCCGCCGCGCTCGGCGCCGGGCCGAAGGCCGAGCAGGAGTTCGTGCCGCTCTTCGCGAACTGCGACCACCCGTTCATCATCACGATGTTCCGAGACGTTTTCCGGAATTCGCCGGCGACGATGACGCTCGCGAAGAGAACCTTCGCGTTCATCGCGGGGTCCCTCAAGGCGAAAACCGTCGCCCTCCTCTACAGCGACGATCCGCCGGGCAAGCTCGTCGCGCAGGCGATGAAGAACGAAATCCCCTCGAGCGGGCTCGCGCTCGCCGTTTCAGAGCCGTTCGACGCCGCGGGCGCGGATCCGAAGGGCGCGGTGGGCGCCGTGCTCTCGCAAAAGCCCGAGGCGATATTCATCTACGGGCGCGGCTCGAGCGGCGCGCGGGCGGTCGCGGCGGTGCGGCGGCTCGGGTACCGCGGGCCGGTCTGCCTCTCGCGGGAGCTCGTCTCCCCCGCGGTCATAGCCTCCGCTCCGGACGCCTTCGAGGGATGCTACGCCGCCGTTCCGGCCGTGGAGCTCGTCCGGCCCCTCCCGCTCGCGGAGCGATGCCGCGCGAGGTTCAACGCGGAGCCGACGCCGAACGTTCTCCTCGCGTACGACGCCATGATGCTCATCGCGAAGGCCGACCGCGCGCGCCGGTACGGAGAGTCGAGCCTCGTGAACGCGCTCAAGGCGATCGGAGATTATAACGGCGCCGCCGGCGCGTACTCGTACGCCGAGCGGGAATGGATGCCGCCCGTGTACATGACGCGCATCGAGGGGGGCGCGCCGGTCCCGATCCGCTAGGACTGCGGCGAGGAGCGATGAAACGGATCGTTGTCGACAAAAAGCTCCTCGCGATCCTCGCCGCGGCGCTTGTGCTGCGCCTCGTTGCGGCTCTCGCGATCGACGTCCCGTCCGATCGGGGGGAGTTCCGCTACGTCACGATCGCGGCTCACGGCTCCCCCGGAGTGCGGGGCGCTCCGCTCTATCCGGCTTTTCTGCGCCTCGTCTATTTCATCTTCGGTTCGCGAGACAACGCTCCGGTGCCGGTCATTCAAGCGCTCGCGGGGGCGCTCGTCGTTCTTCCCGTCTACGCCGCGGCTGCGCGGCTCTTCGACCGCCCCGCGGGGCTCGTATCAGCCGGCGTCGCCGCCGTATACCCGAACTTCGCCCTCTACCCCGCGGCCGTCGAGCCGGAATGGATCGTTGTCCTGATCGGCGCATCGATCGCCGCCGTGTGCGTCATTGACGCGCGCGAGTCGAGGCGGGCGGCGCTTACGGCCGCGCTCGCCGCGATCGGGCTGCTCGTCCAGCCGTATTTCCTGTACATGATTCCGGGGCTTTTCGCGGTGTTGAAACGCCGTTTCGTCTTCCTTGCGGCGCTTTTCGCGCTCCTCGCGCCGTTCGTCGTCAAACGCTCGATCGACGCGGGAAGATTCGTTCCCGTGTACGGCGCGCACGCATATAGCCTGAACCTATCCGTGTACGCAACGGGGGACGCGGAACGGATCCTCGATGCCGTGTACTCGAACGTCAATCTCATTCATCTGTGGAATCCGGCGCGTGAATTCCGGATCGTCGATGGAGTCGCCGTTCCGTTCGCTCTTTACTATATCCGCGACTACAGTTACCTGACCGTTCTTCTTCTCGGACTCTTCGCCCTCGTTCGACGCGTCCGCCGGGAACATGTTGCGGCGATTCTGCCCATC
This sequence comes from bacterium, assembly GCA_020060525.1. GTDB lineage: Bacteria > Krumholzibacteriota > Krumholzibacteriia > Krumholzibacteriales > Krumholzibacteriaceae > SSS58A. Next base: position 9,420 of record JAGUZZ010000307.1, read on the forward strand.
CTGGGCGCCGTCGCCATGCACATGCTGTTTTCCGGCGTGCTCCAGTTCCGGATCAGGGCGCTGCTCGAGGTTGCGCTTATCCTCTACCTCGGAAGCGCGCTCCGCGATTGGGGGATCGCGGTGCGTTCCCGCTTCGGCGGGAAGAGCAGCAAGGCGGCGTAGATGATGAGGACCGGCTCCACGAGGAGCCGGTAACGGTGCTTGAAGATCGAAAAGAGTATGACGAGCAGGACGTAGCCCAGCGCGGGGAGCGCGATCGTTCGGTTTTTTGAATCGTGTTGTCGCGCCAGCCCGATACACCCGAGCGCCATGACGGGCAAGTAGGCGTACGCCAACAACAGCCGCGTGCGTTTCCCTTGCCCCGCGATCGGCCCCAACACAAAAGCGTCCCAACCCCGTGAAACGAGAACCATTCCCTTTTCGCGAATGCGGTCGACAACACGAGCCTTATTGTTCGCGACGTAATTCCAACCATGCTTCAGATACGAGGCTCCGGGCAAACGGTCGTCGCCCATCTCGTCGGATCCGGCGGAATCGATCGCGGCTATGCGCCGAAGAGCGGGATCCTGATATGTGCGGTAAAATCCCCTCGCACCCCGCAAAAAGCTCCCGCCGACGATCATCTCGTACGAGGCGAGGGGAACAATAAGCACGACCGCCGCAGCTGCGAATACCGCCTTCTTGCGAACGACGAGCCAGGTGCCGGGCAGGAGAAAGAGCATCACCGGCTTGAAGAGAAAACCGAGAACGAGCAGCATCACCGCCAGTATCGAGCGGCGCGTCTCCGGGACGGAAGCGACGAGAATCGCGAAGAGCGCCATGAGGATAAGGAGGCTCCACGTTTCCGTAAGGGTCGTGAGGTTATAGAGGATGAAGTTTGGATAGACCGCGGCGATCGCCGCCGCCGCTATCCCCGCGGCTTCGGTGCCGACCGAT
>JAGUZZ010000331.1:0-9168 GCA_020060525.1 bacterium
CGCGGCCCGCACCATCGGCGGCGACGCGGACGGCGACCTCGTGGACGACGGGGCCGACTCGGCGCTGCCCACGGTCGAGGGGCGTCTCGGCGTCGCTCTCAAGCCGTGCAACCGCAGCACCTTCGACGTCGGCGTATCGGGGCACTACGGCAAGGAAACGTGGGCCGCGGACGCGGAGGAGGTCGAGTCGTGGTCGGCGAACGCCGATCTGCGGGCGCTCATGCGGGGAAAGGTCGAGCTCTCGGGCGAGTTCTTCGTCGGCCGGAACCTCGGCGGCTATCTCGGCGGCGTCGGCCAGACCGTGAATCCGCTCGGCGAGGGGATCGGGGCGAAGGGAGGCTGGGCGCAGGTCTCCTATACGCCCGTCGGGGGCCTCTGGATCAACGCCGGCTACAGCGTCGACGATCCGGACGAGGAGGATTTGAACATCGCCGCGGGCGGCGCGCAGAAGGCCTTTATCGACCGGAACGAAAATATCTTCGGCAGCGTCTTCTATAGCCTCACGAGCAACGTGCAGGCGATGTTCGAGGTCTCGCGGATGACGACCGCGTACCTCTACAAGGTGTACGACGACGGCACGCTCCTCGAGGATTCGAAGGAGTTCGACAGCTGGCGCGCGCAGTTCGCCCTGAAGGCCGCCATAAAATAGCGCCGCCTCGAAGCGTAGAGTCGCTGTTTCGGTTATTCGGGAGCAAGGGCCCGCAAGATGGCGCGTATCTTCTCTTCGCTGAAATCGCTTCCGTAGAAACGCAGAAAGAGCTCGCGTTTCATGTCGACCGATTCGCCCCGCCGCGCCGCGTCGGCCCTGATGCCGGCCGCCGCGAGGATCTTCGCGGTTTCGAACATCCCGCACGCCATCCGGAGCCTCTGAATCGGCGCGAGGGACATGATGAGCCGCCGGTGCAGCTCTTCCATCTTCGGCGAAGTGTCCTTCATCCCTCTTTGACCTTCTCGGCGAGATCGCGAACGCCGAGCGCGTCGGCCCATTCGAACACATACTTCCAGTCGAGGCCGCGAACGGAAGCCGCGATGGCGAATGCGTCTTTCATTTGAAGCTGCGATTCGGCGTCCCGCGCCCAAAGAAGCTTGGAGAGAAGCAAATCCTCCGGCGCAACGACCCAGAGCGGGGCTCCCTCGAGGTCGATGCGGAGCCTCCTCGAAAACTCCATATTTCGATACGGCTCGTCCTTGCGAACGATACAATCGACCTTTATGAGCGATTCCCTGTGAATCGCGTTGAACATGCCGCGACGGCGCGCCGCGTCCTCCACCTCGTCCCGATCGATGTAGCAATTTGTCTCGAACAGCGACGCGACGCGAGCGGCGTCGCCGGCGCCGATATCGATGACGATGTCGAGAGCGCGGGTCATCCGGGGGGCGGCGTAGAGCGCCAGCGCAACGGATCCCGTGAGCATGTAACGGATGCCGACCTTGTCAAGGCGTTCAGCGATATCTTTCAAGAGTGCCGACTGCTCGTCTATGACCCTCTCCCCCCGCCGCTACTCCTTCGGCAGGGAGCTCATGCCGTGGCGCTTCGCCTCGCTCGCCATGAGATCCCGCAGATGCGCATCGACCGCCGGGTCGAGCGGCTCGGCGGCGTGCGAGGCGAGGATCTTTTCGACGCGCTCCGAGGCGCGCCGGAGGGCGTCCTTGCTCCCCTGCTTCCGCCACTCGTCGAGGGCGTTCCGGTCGACGACCTCGTCGGGAAAGTACGCTTCCTTGCGGAACCAGCGCATCGTGTGGGCGAGCGCGAGGAAGCTCCCGCGCGCGATCCCCTCGCGCATGAGCTCGGGAGAGACGATCGGATCGTCGCGGAACTCGATCCCCGAGGCGAGGCGCAGCGCCATGCCGCAGACCTCGTTGTCGAGGACGAGCTTCTCGAGGCTCTGGCACGACTCGAAGTCGAGCATGCCGGGGCCCGAAATATTATTGATGCCCGAGAGGGCCGCGATGACGGCCCCCATCGCCGTCTCCATCCCCGCCTGATAGTCGGGGAGCTTCGAGTCGGAGAGCGCCATGTACGCCTGCACGGGGAGCCCGAGGTGCTTGCCGATCTCGGCGTACGCGCCGTCTATCATCATCGTCTCGACGGCGCCCATCGGGGTCGTGCCCTTCCGCATGTCGAAGCACGCCGGGGAGCCGCCGTACACGATCGGCGCGCCCGGGGAAGCGAGCTGGTGGATGACGATCCCGCTCAAGCACTCGGCGCAGTGCTGCACGACGGCGCCCGCGAGCGTCACCGGAGACGTGGCCCCCGTGAGGGGCATCGAGATGAGCTCGGCGACGAGCCCCGTCCGCGCGCAGTCGATGAGCGCCTGCGCCGTGAGATCGCTCCACTTGAGCGGCGGCGAGGGGCAGCAGTCGAAGATCGCGTTCGGCTTCTCGCGAAGCGTCTCGGCGTCGCCCGCGACCGCGGCGAGCATCTCGTGCATCACCTTGAACGCCTCGACCTTGAAGGTGCCGGTCACGATCGGCTTCGATGAGTGCCTGAGCCCGACGAAGACGCGGTAGCGGTCCTGTATATCCTGGGGCACGTCGCTCGATATGAGCCCCGTGCTCTGGGCCGCGTAGTGCGGGAGGGCGTCGGTGAGCGTGACGAAGCGGACGAGGTCGGCCGTGACCGCGTCGCGCGCCCGGGCCTCGCGGGCGTCGTAGATGCGCAGCGCCGCCGATCCCGGATTGAAGTGAACGCGGTCCCCGCCGAGGTCCATCGCCGGCTCGCCGCGGCGGTCGTAGAGAACGACGCGCGACGGGGCGCTCTCGACCGCTTTCTCGACGACCGCGGCCGGGATCATCACGCGGCGCGTCGATTTCTCGACGCGGCATCCCGCGCCGTCGAGCATCGACGACGCCTCGTCGTTTTCGACGAAGACGCCGACCTCGCAGAGGATGCGTTTGGCGTCGTCGACGATCTTTCTTCTCGCGTTCTCGCTGAACCACGCGACGCGCGGGTTCGTTTTCTTCTCCACGACTCTCCTCCCTCTACTCAGGCCGGTATTCGCAATCCTTCCGGCCGCAGTTCTCGCACGAGTTCTCGCTGCGGAGCGTCTCGGGCTCCCGCGCGACGTGCACGGCGAACGATATCGATTTGCGCGGGATCATCATGAAGCTCGGGCTGAGCCGCACGCCGATCCTCTCCGCCGGCACGAGATCGAAGATCATCCGCTGCTCCCGGACGTCCCAGTCGCCGTACCCGGGGCTCGCGCGGCAGCTCGTCTTGAGCCCTTCGCGCGACGCCTCGGCGCCGATCAGCCGGTCGATGCGATCGGCGACCGCCTCGGCCGCGACGGATCCCGCGGCGTCGAGGATGACGGCCCGCAGGATCTCGTCCCGCTCGGCGAGGCGCGACACCTCGTCCTCGAGTCGGGATCCGATCGTGCAGACGCAGAACGCCATCCGTTCGAGGCGCGCGAACACGGTCGAGCCCGCGAGATCCCTCCCCGCCGCGTATACGTACACGCCGCGCGGCTCGACGAGGGAGCGCGCGGCCTCGAGCGCCTCGGCGAGGGGCTTGTCGACGCGCGGATCGCCCTCGGGCAGCGGGGCGCGCTTCGCGCCCTTCTTCCCGAGGAGCCGGCGGACCTCCGCCGCGTCGATCGCGACGTCGAACCCTTCGACGAGAACGGGCTCCATGAAATCGTCCTCTCGCCGCGGACGGCGCGAAGCGGCGCCCGCCCCGGCCGCGAAGCTCATTTGCCGTGGATCAGGAGCTCGTGCACCGCCCGTATGAAATCGGGCGTCGTTCCGCAGCAGCCGCCGACGGCGCTCGCTCCCTTTTCGACTATCCGCACGACGTCCTCGGCGAACTCCCGCGGGCGCTGCTTGTACACGGGAACGCCGTGCTCCATGACGGGCTGGCCCGCGTTCGGCTGGAAGAGGAGAAGCCCGCCGGTGACGAGGCGGAACTCCTCGGCGAGATCGACCATGTCGTGAGCCTGAAGGGTGCAGTTGGCGCCGAGCGCGGTCGCGCCCTCTTTCGGCAAGAGCTCCACCGCCTTCTCCGTCGTGTCTCCCATCATGGTGAAATAGCCGCGCGGCCGCCGCTCGAAGGTGAGCGTCGCGACGGCCGGCTTCGACGAGACCTCGCGCACCGCGCGGAGCGCCTCGACGGCCTCGCGGACGTCGTACATCGTTTCGATGACGAAAAGGTCGACCCCCGCGCGCTCGAGGATACGCGCCTGTTCGCGGAAGGCCGCTCGCGCGGCGCCGGCGTCGAGGGTGCCGACGGGCGGAAAGAACTGCCCCGTCGGGCCGATGTCCCCCCCGACGAAGCGCTCGCGTTTGCCGCTGCGGTCGATCGCGCGGCGCGCGAGCTCGACCGCCTTCTCGTTCACGGCGTCCGCGTCGAGCTTTTTGCCGGCTTCGGACGCGCCGAGCTTGATCCGGTTCGCCCCGAAGGTGGCGGTCGTTATGACCTCGGCGCCCGCCTCGAGGTAGGCCGCGTGGATCCCCGACAGTATTTCGGGCTTCGAGAGCACCCACGCCTCGGGAACGTCGCGCTGCGTGAGTCCGGCGGCTATCAGCATGCTCCCCATGCCGCCGTCGAATATGACGACGCGCTGCTTGACGATCGATAGAAAATCGTGCGTGTGCATCGAGCTCCTATCGGGGCCGGCCCGCGCCGCGCGGGTCCCGGCGCCGGATCCTTCGGGGGTCCGGCCCTAGCCGCGCGAGCCCATGAGGCTCGCCGCGAGCGACACGGCGGCGACGGCGTCCCCCGCGTAGCCGTCGGCGCCTATCTCGCGCGCCCATTCATGGCTGCACGGCGCGCCGCCGACCATGACCTTAATCTTGTTCCCGAGAGAGCGCTTCTCGATCTCGTCGACGACGCGCTTCTGCCCCGACATCGTCGTGGTGAGAAGCGCCGACACGGCGATGCAGCCGGCGTTCTTCGCGACCGCCTCGTCCACGAAGCGGGCGACGGGAACGTCCGCCCCGAGATCCGTGATCTCGAACCCGTTCGCCGAGAGCATCGTCGCGACGAGGGTCTTGCCGATGTCGTGGATGTCCCCTTCGATCGTGCCGATGACGACGCGGCCGAGGGATTTCGGGCGCGCGCCCCCTTTCGAGAGCTCGGGCTGAAGCACGCCCATGGCGCGCTTCATCGCCTCGGCGCCCATGACGAGCTCCGGGAGGAAGAGCGTACCCTCTTCCCAGAGACGCCCGACCTCCTCGATCCCCGCGACGAACCCCTTCTCTATGACTTCGAGGGGCGGATATTTCTTCGCGAGCGATTCGCGGGCGAGAGCCTCGGCCTTGTCGGCGTCGCCCTCGAGAACGGCGGCGGCGCAGCTTTTGAGGAATGCCTCCATCGTGTCCTCCTTAAGCTATGTAGATTGTTCAGTTTCTGCGATTTTCGGGGCGAAGTCAACCGCCTTTTGGGCGCCGGGCGGCCGCGAGGCGGTCCGCGGAGGCCTTATCGCCGGCCGGACAGAATACGGGCCGGGTGCCTCAGGGTATCCCCAACACAAAGGCAACTTACCCCCACGAAGGTCGACCTTTGATTAGGAGCAGGCTCCCGGCCCTATCCTCGGGGCGGCGGATCGCGCCGCCCTTATGTGTGTTATACGCCGTTCTTACTTCAGCGTGCCTCCGAACTCCGATTCGATCGCGAACCGGGGCTCGATGTCCACCGGAATCGTCGCGAACCCGTCGATCTGCGCGCGGATCTCCGCGGGCATCTCGCCGTATCTCGCGAAAAACGCCTTCGTGCCCTCGTAATCGCCGCGCGCCTGAAGCATGAGTATCTCCGAGGCGAGAGACTTGACGGCACCCTTGATTTTCGCGAAATCGACGGACCAGAGACCGGTCCCCGGATCCCTGAGGTAAGCGCCCTTTTCCCTCAAGTAGTTGAAGATGACCATGACGGCCTTCCCATGCGCCGCATCCGTCCCGAACCGCACCGACCGGAAGAAGCCCGCGAGATAGGTCGCCGCGGCCTCCTTCATGAGGGATTCGGGGAAGAACCCCTCGTCGATAAGATAATATATATTGTACGCGCCGACAATATCCGCTTTCGCTTCCTCGCACCCCGAGTAGGTCTCCCGGAGCGCCTTGTTCACCGTGGTGGTCGTGCCGTCGGGCAGACGGAGCGTGCCGGGCCCGAGGCCGTGCGAGAACTCATGGAGCAGGATTTCGTTGAAATAGGCATCGAAGGTGACGTACGGGACGAGCTCCGGCGCCATGACCCGCTCGGCGATCGGGACGAGGATCTTGTCGAACTTGGCGCGGCAGATGTTGCGGAGCATGACCTTCTTCGTGCCCTTCGCCTCGCGCACCCGCTCGTCGTTCGGCAAGTTGAAGGCGATCGTCTGAGTGCCGGCCTTCGTGTCGCCGGCCGAGAAGATCTCGTCGACGACCGATATCGGCGTCTCCGCCCCGCGCGCGAGGTTCTTGTGGGCGTCGGGGATGGGGAGGTTCATCTCCATCTTGGTCTGGTACGCCTTGAGCCCGTCGAGCTTCTTCGTCTCCTCGGGATCGCGCACGCAGAGGAAGGCCTCGAAGGCGGCCTTGTAGTTCATGAGGTTGTCCTCGTACACCTCGTAGGGGCCGATCGTGATGTCGATCACGTTGTCCGTGACGTCCATCCACGCCATGTCGCTCTCGAAGTAGTCGTCCGTGCGGAACGCCTTGGCGCGCAGCCGCAGAAACGTCGCGAGCGACTCGTTGCCGACGAGATCCGCCGCCTCCTCGAGAAGAAGCGCCGCCCGCTCGATGAGCCGCCCGTACTCGAGAGAGTACGGCACGGCCTCGAGCCCCTTATCGGCGGTGCGCTTGATGACGGTGAAGTTGCTCTCGAACTCGTCTTTGACCTCGGGGTGGTTCCTGACCCAGTTTTCGAACTCCTCCTTGGTCATGTCCTCGGGATAGAAGTTCGCGCCGTCTGGCTTCGGAACCTTCACGAGCACCGGGGCGTCGGCGTTCAAACGGTCCCACGGCCCGACGTTGCGCCAGAAGAAGCGCAGGAGGTCCGGCTTTCCGAGGCGCACGAGCTCGTCGCGCAGCTCCGGGTTCCGCGCCCACACCTGCCGCATGAAGAGCTCGTCCATGACCTGCGCGGCCTCGAAGAGCTTGCGGAGCGCGGGGCGGCGCTCCTCGCCGATGACGTTCCACGGCACGGCGATGTCGACGACGGCGTACGGTTTGAGCTGCTCGGTGACGTCCACCGGTTCGATCATGATTCGCTCCTTCTTCGAGCAGCCGGGGCTCATGGCGAGGGCGACGAGGGCCATGCAGACGATAACGAGTCCTCGAGACATCGGGGCGGCGCCTCCTTTCGGGCGGGAACCTCTTTTCACAACCTGCGTCCGTTGGCGGGGTAGGGTCTCATACGGCTCCGAGGATACGCCTCATGGGCCCGGGGTTCAACCGATAATGCGGGAGCTCGGAATCGCTTCGCATCGGTTTCGAGATCACGGGAATGACCATGCGCATTTCGAAGTCGAAACGCTCGGCCGCGGGAGGGACATTATCAGGTTTCGCCGTCGTCGCCGCGCTCGCGATGTTCGACTTGGCGGACCAGTTGCCGGCGGCGTCCGCGGTCTTCAGGGCGAAGTAGTAGTAGCTCGTCGGCGAGAGCCCCGTCACCACGAACGTGTCCCGGCTTCCGCCCGGTTTCGGCGGCGGCGCGCCCTCGGCCTGCGTCGCCGAGGGCCAGACCGCCTCGGTGAGCGGCGACTGCGAATAGCGTATGTCGTACCGCGCGGCGGTGCCGGTCCATCCGTCGTCTCCCGGGGCGGTCCAGACGAGGGTGATCCGATCCCACTCGGGCGCCACCGCGACGAGCGTGTTGACCGTTGCCGGGGGAGTGGTGTCAGCGGGGGCTCCGGGGTCGTCCGAACATGACCACAGCAGCGATGCCAGAGCCGGGGCAATCAAGATGCGGACGCGAATGTCGAGCCGCATGCGCCATCACTCCTCTGCGGGGGGTTGCGGGGCGCGCGATCCCGCGCGCGGCATTCACCGGAAATATATATCATTTCGCGACGCCGTGAAGCCGCATTCGAAGCCGGAAATCGCCTTGACGCTGCATCAACGCGATGCTAGGGTCGAAGTTCGCCGTTTCGGCGCGGCCGATGCGCCGCGCCTCGCCGACTCGATACGGAAGCTCGACGAAAGGGGATCCCGATGGACAAGAAGCTCCTCAAGAAGGCGTTCGCGAAGATCGACGGGTACCGCGACGAGATGATCGACATCCAGACCAAGCTCACCGCCATCCCGGCGCTCGCGCCGGTGAACGGCGGCGAGGGCGAATGGAAAAAGTCGGAGTTCTTCAAGGGCTGGCTCCAGAGCTCCGGCATTTTCGACAAAATCGACCAATACGACTCTCCCGACCCCGAGGTGCCGAGCGGCAAGCGGCCGAACCTCGTCGCCATGATGAAGGGCGCCTCATCGGCCCGCCGCGTGTGGGTCATGGGGCACCTCGACATCGTCCCGCCGGGGGATCTCGCGAAATGGTCGAGCGACCCCTACAAGGTGAAGGTCGAGGACGGCAAGATCTTCGGCCGCGGCGTCGAGGACAACCAGCACGGCATCGTGACGCCGCTCTTCGCGGCGAAGGCTCTGCGCGAGCTCGGCGCGACGCCGCCTTACGACATCGGCCTCATCCTCGTCGCCGACGAGGAGACTGGGAGCAAGCACGGGATACAGTTCCTCCTGAACCGCCACGGCGACATCTTCCAGAAAGGCGACTTCATCGTGGTCCCCGACGCGGGCGTCCCCGACGGCACCATGATCGAGGTCGCCGAGAAGTCCATCTTCTGGCTCAAGATCATGACCAAGGGCAAACAGTGCCACGCCTCGACCCCCAAGGAGGGCGTGAACGCCCACCGCGCCGCGGCGCACCTCATCACGAAGATCGACAAGCTCTACCGGATGTTCCCCCAGAAGAACAAGGTCTTCGAGCCCCCGATCAGCACCTTCGAGCCCACCAAGAAAGAGGCGAACATCCCCAGCATCAACACCATCCCGGGCGACGACGTCATCTACATCGACATGCGCATCCTCCCCGAGATCAAGGTCGACGACGTGTTCAAAGCGATCAAGGGGATGATCAAAGAGGTCGAGGAGAAGTTCGGCGTCACGATCACGACGGGCGAGGCGCAGCGCGAGGACGCGGCTCCGGCCACCCCGGCCGACGCGCCGGTCGTGCTCGCCCTCTCGGCGGCC
>JAGUZZ010000113.1:0-2916 GCA_020060525.1 bacterium
AGCCGCTCGATGTACCGTTCGGCGAGCTCCCGAATGTAGCCGTTGCCGGAGGTGCGGGCGAGCTCCTCCCACATGCCGATGCTCGTCTCGACGTGCCCCGCGCGGCCCGCGACGAACGCGGCGAAGCGCGCCGCGATCGGATCGGCTCCCGGCCGCGACGCCGCGGCGCGGAAACACTCCTCCGCCCTCGCATAATCTCGCGCGTACACGTAGTGGAGAAAACCGAGCTCGAACGGCAGCCGCCAGTCGTTCGGATTGCCCGCGACGCCTTTCTCGAGAAAACGGATCCCCTGATCGAACCGGCCGCAATCCTCCGCGATGATGAGCGCGCCGAGGATATAGGCGAAGGTGAACTGCGGATCGAGATCGGTGATGACGTCGACGAGATGGTTGAAGAACGCGAGATCGTTCTCGCCCATGCGATAGCCGCCGTAGTACTGCACCATGCGGAACCACAGGACGTCGGCGGCGAGGTTGCGGTACTGGAGCGCCGCCTGCTCGATGAACCGGCCCGAGGGGAGGTAGAGAACCTCATTGCGGCCGCGGTGCCGCGCGAGCCCCTCGACGCCGCGCGAGGCGGAGACGATGGCCGCGAGCGCGGCGGCGGCGACGGCGATTTCGGCGAGCCTGCGTTTCACGGCCGCTCCTACGCGAACTCTCGGCGTCTGAAGACGAGGCACGCGACGCACAGCACGGCCGCGACGTAGACGGCGGCGTAGCCGGTCGCGAGCGCGACGTCGCCCGCCCGGAAGGGCAGGTCGTGGACCGCTTCGTGCCGCAGGTTGAACACCCTGAGGTTCGGGAGCAGATAGTAAAACGCGTCCGCGGCGATCCTCGTCCCCGCGCCGCCGAACTTCTCGGCGAAGACGCGCAGGTCGTTGCTGAGACTCCCCGCGGCGAAGCAGCAGAGCGTGAAGAAGGAGGCGAGCATCGGCGTCGTGAACGTGCTGAAGAACACGACGATCGAGGCGATGACCGCGGCCTCGAGAAGGGACAGGTACACCGCCGCGAAGACGGCCGGGCGCGGCGCGACGTTTCCGAGAACGAGCGCCGCGGCGAGCACGACGGCCATGACCGCGACGATGAGCGATACGGCGAGCACGACGCCGGCGAGCTTCCCGGCGAGGTACGCGGAACGGGACACGGGGCGCGTCAGCACGAGGTAGATCGCCTTTCGGTCGACCTCCTTGTGCACGAGCGTGCCGCCGAGAAAAACGGCCGCGAGGACGCCCACGATCGAGATCGCGGCGAGCCCCACGTCCATGACGATCTTCTGCCTCGCCCCGACGGCGAGCGGCGACAGGAACACGGACCCTCCCATGAGCACCGCGCCGAACGCGGCCGCCACGACGAGGATGCGCTCCCGCACCGATTCACGAAACGTGTTGATCGCGACCGCGGCGACGCGACGCATACCGGCTCCTCCGTCAAAATCCGACGAACGCGGCGGGTTCGCTCGAACGCTCCCCGTCCGGCGTTTCCGCGCGCTGCGGCCCCGCCGCGCGCGCGATCTCCTGCATGAACAGGTCCTCGAGCGAGCGGCGCACGCCCGCGACCGATATCACGTCGGCGCCGCGCTCGTAGAGACGCTCGATTACGGAACGCACGAAGCGCTGCTCGCGCACGACGACGAAGGTCTCCTCCCCCCGCGGGGCGGCGGACGACACGCACTCGTCGAGCCCGGCGAGCGTTCCCGGCCGCACGCCGCGCGCCGTTATCTCTATCCGTCCCTCGCCGAGCCGCACGAGCTCGTCGAGGCCGAGCGTTTTCGCGATGACGCCGTCGCGGATGATCGCGACGCGGTCGCACAGCGCCTCCATGTCGGGAAGGATGTGCGACGAGAAGAAGATCGTTTTCCCCCTCGCCTTGAGGTCGACGAGCACGTCGCGGACGAGACGCCGTCCGACGGGATCGAGCCCCGAGAAGGGCTCGTCGAGCACGAGGAGGTCGGGATCGTGGAGAATCGCCTGAGCGAGCCCGGCCCGCTGGAGCATCCCCTTGGAGAAGCCCTTGAGCCGAAGGCCGCGGTGCGGCGAGAGGTCGACCGTCTCGACGACGCGGTCGATTCGCCTCGCGAGATCGCGCGCCGGAACGCCGCTCAGGCGCCCGCAGAACTCGAGAAACTCCGCGAGCGTGAGGTGCGGGTAGAAGTACGGCATCTCGGGCAGGTACCCCGTCCGCGACGCCGCGTCCCGGCAGCCGGCCGGCCGGCCGAAGAGCTCGACCGTTCCCTGGTCCGCCTTGATGAGGCCGAGGATGATCTTTATACTCGTCGTCTTGCCGGCGCCGTTCGAGCCGAGAAAGCCGAGCGCTTCCCCCGGTCGCGCCTCGAAGGTCACGCCGCGAAGGACCTCGCGCTTCTTGAGGCTCATGTCGCCCCGGAAGGATTTCGTGACTCCGTTGACGCTGATCGCGTTCATCGACGCCCGCCGTCCGGGAAAAAGAACCCTACCCGCCCGCCGGGCGCGCCGGCGGCCGGGAAATCGCCGCGAACTGGTAAAAAAACTGATAGTTTCGTTCCCATACGGGCTCCGAAGGGGTATGGAGCAGGTTTCGTACCGTTCCGCGGGGCCCGGGCGGCGTCATTGCCCGCTCATGAGCGCGAGCACCACGGATCCGGCGATCCTGCCGACGCCCGTGATGTTGTAGCCGACGCAGACGCCGTTGCCGACGATCGGTTCGTACCCGGTCTCTCCCGGATCGTTCGCCGCGCCGTTCACGGGCTCAGTGGCGGCCTTCGTGAACGGATTGACGAGAAGCCCTCCCCGGGGAAGAAGGTCCTCGATCGTTTCGCCCGAGGAAGCCGCGTCGGCGTCCACGTCGAGCGCGTAGACGCCGTTGTTCTGGAGAGAGAAGTCCTCGGCCGCGATCTGAACCGTGTGGCAGTTCGATTTGACGACCGCTTCCTTCGATCGC
>JAGUZZ010000184.1:0-8733 GCA_020060525.1 bacterium
CAGCGGCGCTCCGATCGCGCGGAACGTTCCGGCGAGACGTTCGAGGTCGGCCCTGCCGCCGACGCGCGGCGAGCCGGCCGTCGCGATCCTCACGGCGTCCTCCCTCCCTCCGCCGCCCCCTCCTCGCGTTGCATCGGATAGGCGATCCGCGGATGGAACACGCTCGTGAGAAGCTGTATGAACTTCTCGCGGATCATGGCGATGTCGTTCAGCGTGAGGCCGCTCTCGTCGAGCTCGCCGTCCGAGGTGCGCATCTCGATGATCTTCTGCACGATCGCGCGGATCTTCGGCGCCGTCGGATCCCGGAGCGACCGCACCGCCGCCTCGCAGGAATCGGCGAGCATGATGAGCGCCGTCTCCTTGGATCGCGGCCGCGGCCCGGGGTAGCGGAAATCGTCCGCGTTGACGCTGTCGTTCGAGTCGTACTCGAGCGCCTTCTGGTAGAAATACGCCATGACGGTGCGGCCGTGATGCTCGCTGATCGCGTCGACGATGATCCGCGGCAGCTTCTCGTTTCTCGCGAGCTCGACCCCTTCCTTCACGTGGGCGACGAGTATGATGGCGCTCATCCGCGGCGCGAGGTTCTCGTGCTTGTTCTCCCGGTCGCCGGTATTCTCGAAGAAATACTCCGGTTTCGAGAGCTTGCCGATGTCGTGGTAATAGGCGCCGACGCGCGCCTCGAGCCCGTTCGCGCGGACCTCGCGGGCGACCGTCTCGACGAGGTTGCCGACCATGAGGGAATGGTGATAGGTGCCCGGGGCTTCCATGATGAGCCGGCGCAGCAGCGGCCGGTTGAGATCGCTCAGCTCCATGAGGGTGAAATTCGTCGCGAGGTCGAACAGCGATTCGAAGACGGGCAGGAGGAACATCACCATGATCGTGCAGGCGAGCGCGTTCGCGACGCCGAACGCCGCGTCCCGGACGAAGGCGGCCGGCGCGAGGCCCTCGGTGACGCCGAACCCCGCGATGCCGAGGACGTACGCCGCCGAAACCGAGAAGAACACGGTGTAGAAGCTCCGCCGGTCGCGCAGATGGGCGATGCTGATGATCCCCGCCGCGCCGGCGAGCAGCGCCGTGAAGGCGTAGCCGGCGGGAAGGGCGGTATTGACCACGATGAGAAACGACGCGAAGAGCGTGATGAGAACCGCGGCGTGCACGCCGAAAAAGGCGGTGGAAACGAGCGCCACGAACGCCGTCGGGATGAGCCGCGGATCGAGCGAGGCGACCCTCATGACGACCGCCGTCAGTACGAGGTAGATGACCATGACGATGAAGGCGAGCGTGAGACGGTCCCGCTGCGCGACGAGACGCGGCTCGAAGCGCCGCAGCGCGAGGGCGAGCAGCGCGAGCAGCGCGGCGATCCGGAGCCCTTTACCGAAGCAGAGCCAGATCCGGCCCCCGATCGAGGTGGCGAGCTCGCGCGCCATCCGCTTCTGCTCCATCGCCTCCAGCATGGCGACCTGGCGGGCCGTGACGCGGTCGTGCCTCGCGACGACGCGCGTGCCCCGGGAGACCGTGTAGGACCGCTCGACCGCCTTCGTCGCCTCCTCCCGCCGCTTCTTCGTCTCCGCGACGTCGAAGACGAGGTTCGCCGTGAGGTTCGACCGCAGAACGGCGCGGAACAGGCGCACCGCCTTTTCGTTGCCGGGAAAGATCCTTCGTCCCTCGGCCGTGATGAGCGGTTCGAGCTCCGCCTGATCGACGAGACCGGCGGCGGAAACGAGTTTCTCGTCCCCCTCGGAGATCACGGTGACGCGCTCGTAGGCGCGGCCGCGAAGGGGCGAGCCGTCGTTCACGATGCCCCGCTGGAGAAGGGACTTCTGGAGCCGCGCGCTTTCGGCGACGATCCTGGCCCGGATGGACGCGTCGACGAACAGCTCGACCGATTCCTTCCGCAGCTCGGGCGCGATCGCCTTGATCCGCGACACGCGGTCCCGGACCGACCGGTCCGAGGAGGCGATCTCCCCGATACGCGCGAGGAGGCTCTCGAGGTCCCCGGGGAGCTGTTTCGCCGCCCCTTCCTCGCGGACGAACACGGGCGGAATCTCGATGGCCGCCTTCGCGCGTCCGAGCTCCACCTCGTGATCCGGCAACGGAACGGTGAAGGTGAAGGATGCGACGATATCGACGTCGGCGACGTCCCCCTCGGCGAACCGCACGCTCGTCTTTTTCTGTCCGGGGGGAAAGAGGACGAGCGAGAGGACGAGCAGAGAAGCGAGATAGACGAGCGGCAGGCGGTCGCGGCGCAGCGCCGCGCGGATGTCGAGGCGCCGAGGCGCGCCTTCGCGGCCGGACTGATCGCCCCGTTCCATCGCGCGCGCGATGCGGTTAGTCATGGTTTCCGTCAGGCGGCTCCTCGCCGCCGCTTTCTCCGGACGGCGCCGGCGCGCGCGGCTCGTCCGCCGGCCGCTCGAAGCGGCCGGCGCGCTCGCTCCACGCGTGTATGATGCGCTTCACGAGCCGGTGCCGGACGACGTCCTCCTCGCCGAACGCGACGAAGGCGATCCCCTCGATGCCCGCGAGGATGTCGCGGGCGGCGACGAGACCGGATCGCGCGGGATCTCCGAGATCGATCTGCGTGACGTCCCCCGTGACGATCGCCTTCGACCCTTCTCCGAGCCTCGTGAGGAACATCTTCATCTGGCCGACGCTGCAGTTCTGCGCCTCGTCGAGGATCGCGAACGCCCGCTCGAGCGTGCGCCCGCGCATATAGGCGAGCGGCGCGATCTCTATGACGCCCGAGCCGATGAGCCTCGCGACGCGCTCCTGCCCCAGCATGTCGCGCAGCGCGTCGAAGATCGGCCGCAGGTACGGCTCGATCTTCTCCTGCAGATCTCCGGGAAGGTAGCCGAGGTTCTCCCCCGCCTCGACGACCGGGCGGGATATGAATATCCGCTCGATGACGCCGCTCTTGAGGCTCGCGAGCGCGGACGCGATCGCGAGGTAGGTCTTGCCCGTCCCCGCCGGCCCGATCGCGAAGACGACGTCGTGCGACCGGATGGCGTCCACGTACTCCTGCTGCCGCGCGCTGCGCGGAACCACGCCCCGCCGCCTCGCCGGAGAGTAGAACACCCCCGGCGTTTCGGGGGGCGGAGCCGGACCGTCGCCCTTCGCGCCGCCGCCGATGGCGGCGACGACGTCGGCCTCCGTCACGGAGCGCCCGCCGCCTGCGATCTCGATGAGCCGCTCGAGGACGCGCGTGAGGAGCTCCACGCGCTTCGGAGATCCGGTGATGGCGATCTCGTCGCCGCGCACGGTGATCCGCTCGTCGAAATGCTCCTCGATGAGGCGCAGATTCCGGTCGCCGATCCCGAGGAGGCGCACCGGATCGACCCCGGCTATCGAAACGAGCCGCCGTTTGAAATCGCGTTTCACGGCACCCCCGAAACGCGAGAACTCCTGGCTCCCCCCTCGGAAGCCAAGAGTTCCCGTTCCGTGCCCCTCACGATGTCATCGTCACCGCAGCGTATCGGGCCGCGGAATCACGAGCTCCTGGTTCGGAAAGATGAGATCGGGATCCCGTATCCGGTCCCGGTTCGCCTCGAATAAGAGAGGCCATTTGCGGTAATCGCCGTAAATCTCCCAGTAGCCCGCGATCCGGCCGAGCCATTCGTCGCTCGCGACCGTGTACGAATAGGGATACTCGCGCGGAATCTTGAGCTCCCAGCCGGCGAGCACCCAGTCGGGATCCTCGATGAGCTCCTTGTTGCTCCGGTAGATGCGGGGCCATTTGAGCGGATCCTTGTAGATCTCCTCTTTCGACGCGAGCGTCCAGAGACATTCGCCGTACTGGAGCTTCCACGTCGTCGGCAGCTTTTCGAGCTCCTGCAGCTGCCTCGAAAGCTCGTCGATCTCCGTCGTATAGGCGGTATATTCGCGCTCGGCGTCGCGCAGCTCGCGCGTCAGCCGCTTGATCTTTTCCTTGTTGCCCTCGAGCTCGGCCTCCGCCTTCTTCGCGCGGGACGCCAGATCGTCCAGCTCGCCCGCGAGCGCCTTGCAGTAGGCCTCCTTGTCCCGCTTCGAGAGCTTCTTGTATTCGGTGTCCTCGTAATACTCGCCCTTCGCGATATCGACCGGTCGCGGCTTGTAGCCGCTGCAGCCCGTGATCGCGAGGAGCGCGGGAAGGACCCCGAACAGCACGACGCTTCTCATACGCATATCCGCGACACTCCTTGCAGGCTATTCCCTGCCGCTCCCTTTCATGCGATCGCTCACTTTCTTGCGCAACTCGGCCGGCTTGTCCTTGACCTCGCCGATGTCCTTCTTCTTGTCGTCGAGCTTCTTCTCGAGCTCGGCCGCGCTCTTGGCGGTCTCCGCCGCTTCCTGCTCGTACGTTTCCGCGTCGAGCCGCGTCTCATCCAGCGTGACGAGGCTGGTTTGGCACGGCGGAGCCTGACCGCATCCTCCGGAGAGGAGGGCGGCGGCGAGGAGAAGGAACATGATGCATGCTCCCATCCCGCGTGATTTCATAACTCGCATTCCTCCTTGCGCTTATACTTGACGATATGCAGTAATTACGTTAATAACGCTCCGGCCCAAAGTCAAGGGAAAAGCCCGGCCGCGGCTTTCCGCCGCCGGTCACCCGGACGTATCGGCGCGTTCCGGCTTCTTTACGATCCGGATTCCCAGCTCGTCGAGCAGCTCCGGCTCGACCTCGGACGGCGCCCCCTCCATGAGGGAGGTGGCGCTCGCGGTCTTCGGGAACGCGATGTAATCCCGTATCGACGAGCCGCCCCCCATGAGCATGGCGATGCGATCCACGCCGAGCGCTATCCCGCCGTGCGGAGGAGCTCCGTACTGAAACGCCTCGAGCAGGAATCCGAACCGCGCCCGCGCCTCCTCGCGCGATATGCCGATGATCTCGAAGAGCCGCTCCTGAAGCTCGCGGCGATGGACTCGGACGCTTCCGGATCCGAGCTCGGTTCCGTTGCAGACGAGGTCGTAGAGATGTCCGCGCACGGCGCCCGGATCGTCGTCCAGCCGGGGGATATCGGACTCGAGCGGCATGGAGAATATGTGGTGCGCGGGTTCCCATCCGCCGTTCTCCGCCCGCGCGAAAAGAGGAAAGCGGTTGACCCAGAGGAAACGCAGGCCGTCCGAGGGCCCGACGAGATGCGTCCGGCCGATGTGCAGCCTGAGCTCCCCGAGCGATTTCGCGACGACGGCCTCCTCTCCGCACACGAGGAGGATGAGCGAGGGTCCCGGCGCGCCGAGGATCTCCCGCAGCCGCCGGATCGCGCCCTCGTCGAGAAACTTCGAGATGGGCGAGCTGACGGCCGACTCCTCGCATTTCACCCAGACGAGGCCGCCCGCCCCGGCGCCCTTCGCGACCGCCTCGAGCTCCGCGATGCGGCTCCGCGAGAACGACGCGCCCCGCTCGAACGCGATCCCCCTGACGACGCCTCCCCGCTCGAGGGCCGAACGGAACACGCCGAAGGAGGTTCCGCGGAACGCCTCGCCGCAGTCCCGGATCTCGAGGCCGAAGCGCAGATCCGGTTTGTCGCTTCCGTACAGGTTCATCGCGTCGGCGTAATCGATCCGCGGAAAGGGAAGAGACAGCTCGACGCCGGCGGCCGCCTTCCAGACGTCCGCCATGAGACGCTCGACGAGACCGAACACGTCCTCC
Source organism: bacterium (assembly GCA_020060525.1). Taxonomy (GTDB): domain Bacteria; phylum Krumholzibacteriota; class Krumholzibacteriia; order Krumholzibacteriales; family Krumholzibacteriaceae; genus SSS58A. The sequence continues at coordinate 5,627 of JAGUZZ010000184.1, forward strand.
TCCGTCATGAAGCTCATCTCGATGTCGATCTGCGTGTGCTCGGGCTGGCGGTCGGCCCGCAGATCCTCGTCGCGAAGGCAGCGCGCGAGCTGGAAGTAGCGATCGAATCCGGCGACCATGAGGATCTGCTTGTAGAGCTGCGGACTCTGGGGCAGCGCGTAGAACTTTCCCGGCTGGAGCCGGCTCGGCACGAGGTAATCGCGCGCGCCCTCGGGGGTGCGCCTCACGAGCAGCGGCGTCTCGATCTCGAGAAAACCCTCGCGCGAGAGGAACCGTCGCGCGGCGAGCGCGAGCTCGTGGCGCATGGCGAGGTTGCGCTGCAGCGGCTCGCGCCGCAGGTCGAGGTACCGGTACCGCAGGCGCAGATCCTCGTTCGCCTGAACCTCGGACGTGACCGTGAACGGAGGGACCTCGCTTCGGTTGAGCACGGCGGCGCTCCCCGCGACGACCTCGACGCCGCCCGTTTTCATCCCCTCGTTCACCATCTCGGCGGGGCGCCGCCTCACGATCCCGTCGCAGGCGATGACGTCCTCGGCACGCAGCGAGTGGAAGAGCTCGTGGAGATCCGCTTCCGCGGCCTCGACGACGAGCTGCACGACGCCCGTGCGATCCCAGAGATCGAGAAAAGTGAGCCCGCCGAGCTCCCGCACGCGCTTGACCCATCCCGCGAGCACGACGCGCGATCCGTCGTCGCGCTCGCTCACTTCTCCGCAGCGATGGGTGCGTCTCCATCTGTCGCCGAACTCTTCGATCCTCATGTCACGCTCCCCGGCGGGAGGCCGCCGCGATGCGCCCGGCGCATTCTGCCAACGTCACGACCGTTTGATCGCCCGTCTCGAGATCCTTGAGAGCCGCCGTTCCGGGCGCGAGCTCGGCGAGGCCCGCGATCACCGCGAAACGCGCGCCGTGCGCGGAGGCGGCTCCGAGCTGCTTCTTGAAGGAACGGCCCGAGAGGTCGACGACGACGGACGAGCCCGTCTCCCGCAGCCGGCGGGCGAGAGCGAGGACGGCGCCCGCGCGCGCCTCGTCCGCGACGACGCAATAGACGTCCGTTCCGGACGGAGTCACGGCCCCGGAGGCGGGCCGAGGCATGGTCTCGAGAAGCCTCTCCATCCCGGCCGAGAAGCCGACGGCCGGCACGCGCGGCCCTCCGCAGTCCTCGGCGAGGCCGTCGTAGCGCCCGCCGCCGCAGAGCGCGTTCTGCGCGCCGAGCTCCGGATGCACGATCTCGAACGCCGTTTTGGTGTAGTAATCGAGCCCCCGCACGAGGAGCGGATCGAGCGTGAAGCGGATCTCCATCTCCTCGAGCATCCGCTGCAGCGCGTCGAAGTGAGACCGGCACGCGCCGCACAGGTACGCCGTGATGAGCGGCAGCTTCTCCTTGACCGGTCCGCACTCCTTGCAGTCGAAGACGCGCAGCGGATTGGCCGCGGCGCGGCCGGCGCACGCCCCGCAGAGCTCCGACGAGCGGGAAGCGAGCGCCTCCGAAAGAACGGCCTTGTACGCGGGGCGGCAGTCGGGACACCCGACGCTGTTGAGCCGCACCTCGAGCGGCGGAAAGCCCAGCTCCCGGTAGAGTCCGAGGGCGATGTCGACGATCTCCGCGTCGATCGCGGGTCCCGGAGAGCCGATCGCCTCGGCACCGATCTGGTGGAACTGCCGGTATCTGCCCGCCTGGGGCCTGTCGTACCGGAACATGGGCCCGGCGTAATAGAAGCGGGAGATGCCGCCCGCGCGATGCAGTCCGTTCTCGATATAGGCGCGCATGACGGGGGCGGTGTTTTCCGGACGGAGGGTGAGGCTTCGCCCCTTCTTGTCCGTGAAGGTGTACATCTCCTTGGTGACGATGTCGGTCGCCTCGCCGACGGTGCGGGCGAAAAGCTCGGTCGATTCGAAAACGGGCGTGCGGATCTCGCCGTATCCGCAGCGCCGCAGATACGCGGTGAGCGCGAGCTCCGCCTCGCGCCAACGCTCCATGCGCTCGCCGAAGATGTCGCTCGTTCCGCGCGGTCTCGTGAATTTCATATGCGCTCCGCGTCCCGGCGGGCCGGCCGCTCGAGCCGCATCCCGACGAGGATGCCGGCGAGGAGCCCCGCCGCGTCGGCCGCGAAATCGTACACGCTCATGTGCCGCCCCGGAATGAGGCTCTGGTACAGCTCGTCGAGCCCCGCGATGAGAAGCCCCGTCGCGAGCACGAGGAGCACGACGGGCGCTTCGCGCTGCTCGGTCCCGCCGAGGAGCCCGTGCCGGAAGAGGACCGCGAGGACGAGGTACTCGCCGAAGTGGGCGATCTTGTCGAACCCCGGCGGCAGCCCGATATCGTCGCTCGAAAGCTTCGGGATCGACGACACCCCGAAGATGAGAGCCACCCATATGACGAGCGGTATCCAGCGCCGTATCTTCGTCCAGCGAACCGTACGAGCCTCCTCCGCCGCCGCGACCCGCCGCGGCACGCGACCCACAAATATATCCGCCGGATTCATCGCGGTCAACCGCTTCCACGGCTCGCGCGCGCCGGATCGGCGCGCCGGATCAGCGCGCCGGCGGGGCGTTTCCCCCGCCGAGCGCGGGAACGAGATCGCCGAGCCCGGCGATGAGCCTGAGATCGTCTTCGCGCGTCTCGTACAGCCCGGCCATTCCCGCCGCGGCGAGCTCCCTGCGGAGCAGGCGCGGCGTGTGGTCGTACGCCTTGCGGAAAGCGCGCACGAAGGTCCGCAGCTCGGCCGTGTAGCGGAGCGGATCGCAGGCGATGACGAGCTCGGGCACCGCTTCTCCCTCGAGCAGGACGCCGATCTCGCCCTTCGCGACGACGCCGGCCGCCTCGAGGGCGGCGAGCCGCTCGAGCGAGATCCCTCCGGCGTCGTAGACGCCGTGGATGACGGCGAGCGCGGTCCGTTCGTCCCGCGGCCGATCCCCCGAAAACGCGATCGCTCCGCCGTCGGGCAGCGCGCCCGCGGCCTCGAGGGCCCGGTAGGGAGCGAGGAACCCCGCCGCGGACCCCGGCGCCGAGAAGATGACGCGCGGCGGGCGAGGGCAAGCGGGAGCAGCGATACAGCCTCGTCTCGGATTACCTCAACAGGCGGGCGTCCGTCATCGTCTTCGCGGCG
>JAGUZZ010000128.1:0-9027 GCA_020060525.1 bacterium
AGTCGCTCCCTTGCACGCGGCGCCGGCGGAGGCGCCGGCCGTCACCAGACCTCCCGCCGCGAGTACACGTCGAAGACCCGGATCGAATAGTCCGCGAACTCGCCGACGATGTCGGGAAAACCGTCGCCGTTCATGTCCGCGACCGCGATCCGATCGCCGAACGGCTTGTCCCATTCCACCTCGACGTTGAGAAAACGCGAATCGAGGATGATGCCGCTGTTGAGAATGATCTCGAGCTGGGGATCCCTGTCGACATTCTCTATGAGAAGTTCCCCCGCGGAAAAGTCCCGCGAGCTCACCCATTGCCGGCTTTTCGTCGCGCCGTCGTATATCTGCAGGCGGTTGTCCGCGATGAAAACGATTTCGAGCTGCGGATCGGAATCGACGTTCGCGACGTCGATCGCGTCGATGCTCTGGTAGCGGTCTTCGAGGTTCTCCCAGAGACTGGCGTACGTTTCCATGCTGTACGTGAGGATCCTCCCGCTCACCGTCGCGACGACGAACTCCATCGTCCCGTCCGCCTCGAGATCGCAGAAGAAGAACCTCCGCACCTTCGCCCCCAGGTTCGTGATCTCCCACTCGAGCTTCCATCCGCGGTCCGTCGCGCGAAGCAGGTGGAGCTTCCCGTACGTGTCGGCGTACATAACGCCCCACGCGTCCCCCCCGTCGAGCGCGACGACCTGCGCGAGCGGAAAGCGGCAGAAGATCATCTCGGCCCCGGAAAAATCGGCGGGGCGGTCCTCCGCGCGGGCGCCGCCGGCGGCGAGAAGCGCCGCGCCGGCGAGGCATGCGGCAACGAACGTTCGAAACGACATCGATCGACTCCTTTCACCTGTGCGCCGGCAGGACGACGCCGACCCCGCCGGCCGCTCCGCCGCCGCGGGGGTCGCTCACGCCGCAGGCGCAATCCTCGCGTATCTCTATCGCCTGCACGTCGCCGATCGGCTCGGAACGCTCCTCGACGGTATGACCGCGGGCCGCGAGATGCCCGCGAAGGTAGCGAGTGAGAACGCCCTTCTCGAAGCTGATGCGATCCGGCAGCCATTGGTGGTGAAAGCGGGGCGCGGCCACCGCTTCTTCGAGCGTCATCCCGAAATCCGCGATATCGACGACGATCTGCGCGATAGTCGTGATGATCGTGGATCCGCCGGGGGTTCCGAGAACGAGAACGGGCCTTCCGTCCCTCAGCACGATCGTCGGCGCCATCGAGCTCAGCATCCGTTTCCCCGGTTCGATCGCGTTCGCTTCCCCTCCGACGAGACCGTAGAGGTTCGCAACGCCGGGCTTCGCGGAGAAATCGTCCATCTCGTTGTTGAGGAGAAACCCCGCGCCCCGCACGACGAGGCGCGAGCCGTAGCTGTCGTTCAGCGTCGTGGTCGTCGCGGCGACGTTTCCCCACCGGTCGACGACGCTGTAGTGCGTCGTTTCCCGCTTCTCGCGGCCGGCGTCGGCCCCGACGCCGGCGGAGGGGGTCGCCCGCGGCGTTATCGTCCGGGCGAGCTTCCGGGCGTATTGTTTCGACGTGAGAAGCTCCGTCGGAACGTCCGTGAAATCGGGATCGCCGAGATAGCGCGCGCGGTCGGCGTACGCCAGCCGCTCCGCCTCCGCCATGTAATGGATCGCCTGCTCCGACAGAAAATCCATGTCCGAGAGCCCGATCTCCTCCAGAATATTCAGAAGCTCGACGAGAACGGCGCCTCCCGAGCTCGGGGGCGGGGCCGACAGTATTTCGAAGCCGCGATAATCGCCGCGCACCGGCGTTCGCTCCACGGTCGCGTAGGCCGAGAGGTCCTCGCGCGAAACGATCCCGCCGCCCGCGCCCATCTCGGAGACGATGAGATCCGCGATATGGCCCTCGTAGAACCCGCGCGGCCCTTCCCGGGCGACGATCTCGAGCGTGCGGGCGAGCTCCGGCTGAACGAGCGTATCCCCCGCCGCGAGAGGGGATCCGTCCGCTCTCGTGAATTGCCGCAGCCCCGGAAACCGTTCGAGATACGGCTGGAGACGCGCAAGGGAGGAGGCGAGTCTCGCGCTCACGGGGAAACCGCCGCGGGCGAGATCGATCGCAGGCTCGAGGAGATCGCTCCACGGCATCGCGCCGTGCAGCTCGTGGGCGCGGTGCAGCCCCGACACCGAACCGGGCACCCCCGCGGCCGTCGCTCCGAGAAGGCTCATCCCTTCTATCACCTCGCCTCGCTCGTCGAGGTACATGTCGCGGTGGGCCGCGAGAGGAGCCTTTTCGCGAAAATCGAGAAACCGCGTCTCTCCGGACGCAAGCCGGACGAGCATGAATCCACCGCCCCCGATGTTTCCCGCTTGGGGATAGGTGACCGCGAGGGCGAACCCTATCGCCACCGAGGCGTCGACGGCGTTCCCGCCCCGCTCGAGAATATCCGCGCCGACCTCCGTCGCGATCGGACAGGCGGTCGCGACGACGCCGCCTCTGGCGCACACGGCCTCCGCTCGGGCGGTCGAGGCGCACGGATGACCGATCAGGGATACGATGAGGACGCTGATGGCGGCGGCAGCGGACAACCGAAGCACTGTCAAATCCTTCGCGGCATGGTGGCTCGTCCGTCGGCCAGGGGATTTTCATTGATTCTATCAGCCCGAAGTCCGTTTGTAAACGCGGAAATGCGACCGAGAGCCGGCCCCGCGGCCTTTCGCTCCGGTCCTTCGCGGCCGCGCCGGCCGCGCTCCGGAGCCCCGGGCGTTTCCCTATTGACCGCGCGGCGCCGAATCGTCTAGAATCCGGATATATCGATCATAGGCTGGTAACGGCGACTGTGCCCGCGGGCTCAACCCATGGATACGGCGGTATGTGCATGAGAACAATCATTATGACGCTGGTGGCGACGCTCCTGTTCCCCTCCCTGTCCCTCGCCGCGCCGGGGGACGTCGAGAAGAAAACAACCCTCGCCCTGCGGCACCCGACCGGGATCGCCTGGGACGGGAAGGACATCTGGATCGCGGATCGCAAGACCGACCGGTTCTACCGGTGCGACCTCGCGACGGGAGCCGTCCGCGATTCGATCGAATCGCCGGGATACTTTCCGTCGGGTCTCGCATGGGACGGCAAACTCCTCTGGAGCACCGATCCCGCCGAGCAGAAGATCTACGCCACCGACGTCCGCTCCGGTCGCACGGTCGTCACGCTCGACGCGCCCTCCTCGGGAGTCACCGGGATCGCCGCCGACGGCTCGTTCCTCTGGATCTGCGACAACGTCGAGGATCGCATCTCCAAGATCGATCCCGGCGACGGTACGACGATCGTCGCTTTCCGCTCCCCGGCGGGCGATCCGCGGGGAATCGTCTTCGGGGAGGGCTACCTGTGGTGCTCGGACCGCGTCAAGGATCAGATCTACATGATCGATCCGCGGAACGGGCACGTCATCCTCATCCTCGACGCGCCGGGAAAATACGCGTGGGGCCTCTCGTGGAAGGACGGGAAGCTGCTGTGCGCCGATTATCAGGACGACGCGGTGTACACCCTCGTCGTCCGCGACGGCGAAACGTACAGAACGTTCGAGCCGCGGCGGGCGTCGATCGATTTCACGACCGAGGTCATGACGTCGGGAGAGGGATCGGTCGTCTCTCTCGACGTCTTTTACGCCGCGCCCCAGGAGCGGCCGAACCAGAAGCTGCTCGCTCCGATCGAGTACACGGAAGCCCCTCGCGCCCTCACGAAGGACCGGTGGGGGCAGGAGATCGCCGCGTTCCGTTTCGAGTCGCTCGAGCCGCCGCGAACGGTCGAGGTCGGGATGCGTCTGCGGCTCGAGACGTCGGCGATCCGCTATTTCCTCTACCCCGAAAACGTCGGCGCGGTCATACCGGCCGATATCAAGACCGCTTATCTCGCCGACGGCATGAAGTACGACATCGACAATCCATACATCCGGCGGATCGTCTCCGAGGTCGTCGGCGACGAGAAGAATCTGTACTGGAAAGCGCGGCTTCTCTATCAGTACGTCATCGATCACATGGAATACCTTCTCGCCGGCGGCTGGAACACGGCGCCGACCGTCCTCAAGCGCGGCAACGGCTCGTGCTCCGAGTATACGTTCAGCTACATCGCGCTCTGCCGCGCCGCTGGCGTCCCCGCCCGCTACGTTGGATCGCTCGTCGTGCGGGGCGACGACGCGAGCTACGACGACGTGTTCCACCGCTGGTGCGAGATCTACCTTCCCGGCTACGGCTGGGTTCCCGTCGACGCGAACGCCGGAGACCGGGAGTCCCCCGCGGACCAAGGCGCGGCGTTCGGCGGCATCGCCAATCGCTTTCTCGTGACGACCGAGGGGGGCGGCCCCTCCGAATACCTTGACTGGAACTACAACGCTCAGACCAGATGGGAAACAACCGGCAAATGCCGCGTCCGCATCGAAAGCATTGCCGAGTGGGAACCGTTGGAATGACGCTGATCGCGTTCGCGTGAACGCGGTGCGGTTCGGTAAGGAGGTCGTGTGCGATGAGTATCCGACAGCGGATGCGCGACTACGCGACGGAGAAGATCGTTTCCGAGATCATGTCGCACGTCGCGACGGCGTCGACCCGGAACATCGTGCGAATGATCCGGCTCGGCGAGAAACTCACCACGGACGAGGAATACCGGGAGCGAACGGCGGAGCTCCGGGGCCTGTTCGAGCAGGGCCATCCCTCCGCCATCCTCGTCAAGGACGTGATCTCGCGGCTCTCTCCCCGCGTTCGCGAGCGCCTCATACGCAACCTCTTCATCAACGCGCTCCTGACCGGGATCAACACCCGAAAGCAGATACTCCGCGAGGAGGGCTGGCAGCCGCCCCAGTTCGTCGTGATCAGCCCGACGATGCGCTGCAACCTCAACTGTCCGGGCTGCTACGCGGGCGAGTACGATCAAGACGAGGGCCTGCCGCTCGAGCTCATCGACCGCATTCTCACGGAATGCAAGGAGCTCGGCATGTTTTTCAACACGATGAGCGGCGGCGAGGTGCTCACGCGCAAGGACATCTTCGACCTCTGGCGGAAGCACGACGACATGTACTTCCAGATCTACACGAACGGAACGGCGATCAACGAGCGAACGGCCGACAAGCTCGCCGAGCTCGGAAACGTCGCGCCGATGGTGAGTCTCGAGGGGTTCGAGGCGGAGACGGACGCGCGGCGCGGGAAGGGGACGTTCGCGAAGGTCATGAGGGCGTTCGATCTCATGAAGGAGCGCGGCATGGTCTTCGGCGCCTCCCTCACCGAGACGCGGTCCAACATCGAGACGATCGGAAGCGAAGAGTTCGTCGACCTGTGCGTCGAGAAGGGCTGCATGGTGCTCTGGTACTTTCAGTACATTCCGATCGGACGATGCCCGTCCCTCGATCTCATGCCGACGGCCGCCCAGCGCGACTGGCTCCGCCGCCGCGTCAGGGAGCTCCGCGATTCGCGCCCCGTTTTCATCGGCGATTTCTGGAACGACGGGCCCTACGTGCACGGCTGCATCGCGGGAGGCAGGGAGTATCTCCACATAAACGCGAAAGGGGACATCGAGCCCTGCGTCTTCTGCCACTTCGCGGTCGATAACATCAGGAACACGTCGCTGCGGGACGCGATCAATTCGCCGTTCATGCGGCGCATCCGCTCCCGCCAGCCGTACCGCGACAACCTCCTCACGCCGTGCATGCTGATAGACGCGCCCGACGTGCTGCGCTCGGTCGTCTCGGAGTTCAAGGCGCGTCCGACCTGCGAGGGGGCCGAGGAGCTCATCACGGATTTCGCGGACGAGATCGATCGCTACGCCGAGGAATACAGGCGCTACGCCGATCCGGCGTGGGACGCGGACAAGGGCGTCGCGGCGGCGCCGCCGGCGCAGGCGGTCTCGAACGAGCGGTGATCTACCCCTTCACGCACAGGATCGGACGGAGCCGGGCGACCCGCCGGCTCACCCCGGCGCCCTCCATGACCGCCACGACCCGCTCGACGTCCTTGTAGGCGCCCGGAGCCTCCTCGGCCGCTCCCGCCCTGCTGTGCACGCGCACGGCGATCCCCTTCCGGGCGAGCCCGGCGAGGACGTTCTCCCCCCGGTAATCGCGCAGCGCCTGCTTCCGCGACGTGCGCCTCCCGGCGCCGTGGATCGAGCTGCCGAAGGTCTCCTCCATCCCGCGCTCCGTCCCGACGAGAATGAACGAGCACGTTCCCATCGTGCCGCCGACGAGAACGGGCTGGCCGGCGCCCCGGTACCGCTCCGGTATCTCGGGTCGTCCCGCCGCGAAGGCGCGGGTGGCGCCTTTTCTGTGGACGTACAGGGTCTTCGCAGCGCCGCCGACGACGTGGCGCTCGAGCTTGAGGTTGTTGTGGCCGACCTCGTAGAGCGTGCGCATCCCGCCGGCGGGAACGCCGAAAACGTCCCGGAACACTCCGCGGATGAGTCCGGCGAGCGCCTGCCGGTTCGCGAAGGCGCAGTTGATCCCCGCGTTGACGGCCGCTATGTAGCGTTTCCCCTCGGGGCTCGAGATCGGCGCCGCCGCGAGATCCTCGTCGGGAACGGAGATCCGGTACTTCTCGCTCGCCCGGCGGAGCACGGATTGGTAATCGGTGCCGATCTGGTGGCCGAGGGCGCGGCTTCCCGTGTGAACGCTGACCGCGACGGAGCCCTCCGCGACGCCGAACGCCGCGGCGGCCGCGGCGTCGTACACCGCGTCGACGCGCTGCACCTCGAGATAATGGTTGCCGGAGCCGAGCGTGCCCACCTGCTTCAGCTGCCGCTCCTTGGCGAGGGCGCTCACGCACGAGGGATCGGCGCCGTCGACGCATCCGCCTTCCTCGACGTACTCGAGATCCTCGGGAACCCCGTACCCCCGTTCGAGCGCGTACCGCGCCCCCCGAACGAGCAGCCGGTCGATCTCCTTCACGGTGAGCTTGAGCGATCCCGTCGATCCGACGCCCGCCGGAATCCGGCGGAAGAGAGCGTCGGCAAGCTCCTCCTTGCGCCGTTCGATCTCCACGGCCGGAACGTCGGCGATCATCGTCCGAACGCCGCAGTTGATGTCGAAACCGACCCCCGCGATCGCGACGACGCCGGTATCCGGATCGAACGCCCCGACCCCTCCGATCGGGAAGCCGTACCCCGGATGGATGTCGGCCATCGCGAGCGAGGCCCTCTCGATCCCCGGAAGGCAGGCGACGTTGCGCACCTGAAGGAGGGCGTCCCACTCCTTGCTTCCGCCCTCTCCGATGAGCGACTCGATCGATTCCCGGTCGGCGTACACGAGCCCGGGGACGTTCATCGCGCCCGTCTTCGGGATCTCCCAGAGGAATTCGTGCACCTGCCGCAGCTCGACACGAGCCATACGCGTTCCACGTTTCGCGCGGCGCGCGCGTGGCGGGATCTCCCCCGCCTTCGCCGCCGCAGTCCATCCGCCCGCCGTCAGAGATCGACGACGCACTGGGCGATCCAGCGTCCGTCGCTCTCCCTTCGCACGAACGCTCCGCAGGAGGTCGCCGCCTTTACCTCGACGAGCAGCGCTTCGCGCGCCTCGTCCGCCGGAACGCCGCGGGCCGTCGCCTCGATCTCCCACGCGCCGTCCTCACCCGAAAGCGCGTCGACCGCCGCGTCCGCGAGCACAAGCCCCGCGACGTCCGCCTCCGCGATGAGGGCGTTCAAAAACTCGAGGAGAAGCCCCGTTAGATCGTGCGCTCCGCGCCGAAAGCGCACGGACGCCGACGCCGCGAGAACGGATCGATCGGCGGCGAGATCGAGCATCGCGGCCGCGGCCTCTTCGAACGCCTCGGCCGGCGTCCCTCCCCACCCTCGGATGCCCATATCGGCGGTGTGATCGATCGTCTCGTGCCCCCGCGGCGGCATGAACCCTCCCCGCGCCTTCGGCCGCTCGCCGGGCGGCCGGCCTCACGACGGATTGAAGAGGTAATGGACGACGTCGCCGTCCCGGATCTCGTAGTCGTGCCCCTCGGTCCTGAGAAGTCCGTGCTGATGAACGGCGGCGCGCGTGCCGTATTGGACGATGTGCTCGAAGCTCATCACCTCGGCCCTCACGAATCCGCGTTCCATGTCGCCGTGAATCCGGCCGGCTGCGGCGGGCGCCGGCGTCCCCCGCGGGATCGACCACGCCTGCAGCTTCCCGTGAGCCGTCGTATAGTAGCGGACGAGGCCGAGCAGATCGTGGCACTTCTCGATGAAGCGGCTCTTCGCGAGGCCGTCGAGGCCGAGCTCCTCCTCGAAGGCCCGGCGCTCCTCGCCGGAGAGGGCGTCGAGCTCCTCCTCCATCCGCGCCGAGAAGACGAAGACGCTCTCCACGCCGGCCGCCTCGACGACCCTGCGGCAGGCGGCCCCTGCGCCGGCCGGGTCCTCGTACCCCGTGTTGAGGACGAGGAGCCGCGGCTTCGAGGTGAGAAGCCCGAGCTCGTCGAAGAGCGGACGCTCCGGGGCGGGCACCGATCCCGCCGCGATACGCTCTCCGCGTGAGAGCGCCGCGAGCACCGACTCGAGAAAATGCAGATCTCGGCGCTCATCCTCCCGCACGGCCTTCGCCTTCGTACGCTCCTTCGCGAGCCAACGCTCGACGCGATCGACGTCCGCGAGAAACAGCTCCGTTTCGACGATCACGATATCGAGCAGCGGATCGACCGTTCCGTAGAGATGGCTGACGTTTTCGTCCTCGAAACACCGCAGCACGTGGGCGAGCGCCGTCGCCTCCCGGACGTGGTGGAGGAACTTGTTGCCGAGCCCCTCGCCGCGGCTCGCGCCTTTCACGAGACCGGCGATGTCGATGAAGGTAATGGTCGACGGAATGACCTCAGCGGGCTTCAGGATCGCGGCGAGCCGTTCGAGACGTTCGTCGGGGACGGGCACCGCCCCCTGATTGCGCTCGATCGTGCAGAACGGATAGTTCGACGCCTCCGCTCCCGCGTGGCAGAGAGCGTTCAGCAACGTCGATTTGCCGACGTTCGGAAGACCGATGATGCCGATCGTGAGTCCCATCGCTCCGTCGTTTCCCCCGGGAGCGGCGTCTTCGCCGCTTCCGGGCGCCGGAACCATCGTAGGACAAC
>JAGUZZ010000041.1:0-2631 GCA_020060525.1 bacterium
CCCAGAACGACCACGTATGGATTGTACGCCAACCGGCGGCGCTTGTTGCAGAAAAATACTTCGTCCTCTCCCCTCACGCTCCCCCCGCGGCCCCCGGCGGGCCCTGCGCCTCGGCCGCTTCGAGCGGCTCCGGCGTACCCTCCGGCCCGTTGTCCCCGCAGGCCTCCCCCGCCCCCGGCGGCGCGTCTTCGTCCGTTTCCACCTCGATCCGGTCGCGTTTTCCGAACTCGTGGAGCATCGCCGCGCCCCCCACCGCCACCGGCAGATACATTCCGAGGAGCCGCCAGAGTATCACGTACGGCGCGACGAGGCCTCTCGTGACGATCGGCGCCATGAGCGCGGCGGAGCTGAGCTCGGCGGCGCCGCTCGCTCCAGGGGTCGGGAAATAGTAGTTGATGAGGATGATCGCCATCTGGAGAAGCGAGACGTGGAGGAACGACGCCTGCGCCCCGAGCGCGCGGACGATGCAGTAGGCGAGGGCGAATTTCGAGAGAAAGACGGCCGCCGTGACGATCACGGCCAGCGCGAAGACGCGCGTGCGCCGGAAGAGGAAAAAGAGGATCTGCCGGTGGCAGCGGTCCACCGCGGCGACCATCCCGCCCCCCCAGCTCCCCTCCCGCAGGTAATCCTTCCCCCGGACGCGCGAGAGCGCGCGAACGATGAGCCGCATGAGCTCGCGGTAGAATCCGGGAGAGACGATCGCGATCACCGTCAGGGCCGCGACGGCGAGGAAGAAGAGGATGCCGACCGCGAAGAGACCGCGCAGCATCGAGCCCGGCAGCGGAACCGCCTCCTTCGAAACGAAGGTCGCCGCGGCGGCCACGATGAGGAAGAGCGTCGTGCTGACGAAGCTCATGACGCTCGAGGAGGTCGCCGCGACCGCGCTCATGCCGCCCGCGTGGAGCATGTATATCTGGGCCGGCCCCCCTCCCATCTGCGCCGGCGTGACGGCGCCCAGAAAATAGTTCGCGAGGTTCGCCTTGACGCAGGTCTTGAACCGCACGCGCGGGTAGAAGACGCGCCCGAAGATGTAGATGCGGTAACCGGAGCCGATCCAGTCGAACGCGATGAGCGGGACCGCGGCGAGCAGCCACACGGGGTCGATCCCCCGAAACGCCTCGACCGTCATGTGCGATCTCGTGAAGAGAAATATCCCGACGAGGCTCAGAAGGCTTATGACGGTGAATATGTTCGCGCCGCGGCGGATGCCCCGGCGCGTTATCTGAATCGCCATACCGATCTCTCTCCCCCGTTTCCGCGAATAATATGTATCGGCGGCCCGCGGGTAAAGGCTCAAATTGGCGGAGGCGGCATTTGACAGGGGCGCGGAACTTTTATATCTTATTTTCTCTCACATCGTTGCGCGCAGCGCGACTCCCTATCGTCACGGAAACCGCGCCGGGGAGGGAAAACCGATGATACGGGTCGAACGTCTGACCAAGTACTACGGAACGAACGTCGGCGTCAGGAACCTCGACTTCCGCGTCGAGAAGGGCGAGATCCTCGGCTTTCTCGGGCCGAACGGCGCCGGCAAGACGACGACGATGAAGATGCTCACCTGCTACCTGCCGCCTACGTCCGGAACGGCGAAGATCTTCGGGCACGACATCATCGAGGACTCGATGGAGGTGCGGCGCCTCACCGGCTATCTGCCCGAGCGCAACCCGCTCTACGGCGACATGCCGGTCCGCGGTTACCTCGAGTTCGCGGCCGACCTCAAGGGCGTGCCGGCGTCGCGCCGGCGGGCCGAGGTGGACAGCGCGATCGAGCGCTGCGGGCTCGAGGCGGTCCCCCGCCGCACGATATCGAAGCTCTCGAAGGGGTACCAGCAGCGCGTCGGCATCGCGCAGGCGATCCTGAACGATCCCGCGCTCCTCATCCTCGACGAGCCGACGCTCGGCCTCGACCCGAAGCAGATCATCGAGATCAGGCGCCTCATCCAGAGCCTCGGGGGCGAGAAGACGGTGATCCTCTCGAGCCACATCCTCCCCGAGGTGAGTCAGGTCTGCAACCGCGTCATCATCATCAACCGGGGCGAGCTCGTCGCGGTCGACACGCCGGACAACCTGCGGGCTCGGCTCATGAAGTCCTCGCGGCTGCGCGTCAAGGTCCGCGACGACGCCGCGTCCGACCGAGCCGCGGCGATCGTCTCGGGCGTCTCAGGCGTGCTGCTCGCGCGGGAGGAGCCGGCGGCGGACGGCGTGCGCCCGCTCACGATCGAGTGCGCGAGCGACCGGGACGCGCGCGAGGAGATCGTCCGCGCCCTCGTCTCGGCGGGCGTGCCGCTCCTCGAGCTTCGCGCCGAGGAGCTCTCCCTCGAGGACATCTTCCTGCAGCTCGTCACGGAGGAGGTGGGCTGAATGAGAACGATCGCCGCGATATACCGCAAGGAGATCAGGTACTACTTCCATTCGCTGACGGCGTACGTCATGATCGGCTTCTTTCTCGCGCTCGCGGGATATTTCTTCTACAGCATCTTCCGCTACTACAACTACCTGTCGTTCCAGGCGGCGCGCGAGCCCTACCTCGCGGGCCAGCTCAACCTCATCGACGGCGTCATGCGGCCGCTCATGGGGAACGTGAGCGTCGTGCTCCTCTTCGCGCTGCCGCTGCTCACGATGCGGCTCCTCG
>JAGUZZ010000177.1:0-5102 GCA_020060525.1 bacterium
GCGCTCCGTGCAGTAGATCCGCGCTCCGACGCGGGACGTCTCGAGCCGCTCCGGGCGCCTCGCCGAGACGAGCCCGCCGAGCTCCGTTTTCGCGTCGCGCTCCCAGCCCACGGCGTCGACGAGCCCCGCGGCGACGAGCTCTTCCGGGCGGAAGACCCTGCCGTCGGCGAGCTCAGTCACCTTTTCCACGGAGAGTCCGCGTCCCTCGGCGATCCCCCCGACGAGGAGCCGGTAGCTCTCGTCGACGAGCGATCGGATCTCCTCGGCCTGCGCGGCGGTCGTCGTGTCGGTGTAGAGGGTGTGGAACGTCGATTTGTATTCGCCGGCCGTGTCGTAGTCGAAGTCGACGCCGAGCTTGCCGAAGAGCCGCTTCATGCGGTTGAGCTCGAACGACACGCCGATGAGCCCCACCGTGCTCGTGCGCGGCGCGACGATCCGGTGCGCGGCGGACGCGAGGTAGAGCTCCTCCGACGAGCCTCCCTCGCCGAGGTAGGCGACCACGGGTTTTCCCGCTTCGCGGACGGCGAGGACCGCGCGGCGCATCTCCGAGAGGTTGCCGCTCACCGGGCCGATGAATCCGCCGCGGAGGGGCCCGATCTTGAGGAGAAGCCCCTTCACGTCGTCGTCCGAACGGACGCTCTCGAGCTCGCGAAGGAGGGCGTGGAGATCCTTCGAGCCTCCCCTGAGCGCAAAGCCTCCTCCCTCGTCGAGATAGTCTCCGTCGATCGAGATCTCGGCGTATCGTTTCGGCTGCGCGAACGATTTCCTCTCGTGGGCCCGGGCGCTTTCGTAGCCGAGGCTCCAGCGGCCGCGGTCGAGATCGCCGTCCGCCGCCGCGCGCCCCTGCGCGCGGAGCCGCGCGGAGCCGAAGCTCACCGCGATCCCGGCCGTATATTCCTCGTAGAGGTTCGAACCGGTCCACGCGAGATCGCGCCGGTACGAGCCGAAGATCTCCACGCCGTCGAGCGCCCTCATCCTGCCGCCGAAGAGCCAGCCGGGTTTTCTTCCGTCCCACACCTCGGCCTGCGCCGAGAGGGTGAGGCGCTCCTCGACCGGCCGCAGCGAGACGCCTCCGATAAAGGATCGCCGGAGAGCGTTCGCGTGGCCGCGGAAGGGATCGAACGCTTCGCCGTCCGAGAAGGACGGCTCGTTCACGTTCTTCCATACGCCGGCGACCGACATCGAGCGGCTCGGACGGATCGTGAGGCCGAGATCGACCGCGAAAGGCGAGCGGTTCGCGAACGGCATGTCCGTATGGTGCCACTTGAACGAGGCGCCGGCGCTCGCCGCGCGCGAGAGCTTCGCCGCGACGCCGGCGAGATACGTGTTCGAGACGAACGATCCGTCGTCCGCGCTCGTCAGGCCGAGAGCGAAGCCGCTCCACGCCGTGGCCGCGTTCACTTCAGCGAGGCGATCGTACAGGTAGGTGCCCTGAAGCAGCGAGGTGGCGTAACGTTTCCACGCGAGCCCGGCCGGATTCACGTAGATCGCCGACGCGTCGTCGGCGTCGGCGACGAAGCGGTTCGCCTCGAGCTCGCTTCGGAGCAAGGGCGAGAGCGGCTCCGCGGCTTTCGGGGTTTGAGTGCACGCGGCGGCCGCGAAAACCGCCTGCGCGAGCATGACGACGACTCCGATGACGAAAGAACGTCCCACCTGCACGATACGCCTCCTTGGAATGGTGAATCGTTGCCGCCGGTTGTCTTCGGTTGAATCCGGCGATCAGCCGATGCGCGGCGAATTATATCAGCGCCGGAGATTTTCGCCTAGCGGGAGCGACCGTTTTCACTCCTACGAAAGGGGCTCAAAATCGTTTCCAAATCATAAAGCGTATCGCTATATTGTAGTGGAGACGTTCGCGATGCGGTGTAATATGAATTATCACAAAGAGTTAGGTCTTGGCGGCGGGCCGTTCTCCAGCTCAGGGCGAGCGGCTTTTCCGTGGACGAATCGGCGGAAAGGAGCGTTTGCACAACTACGCTAATATAAAGGAAATAGCCTATTGACCCGGGCTCCGGAATATGAGAAAATAATGAAGCTGTAAAATGCTGTGTACGGCTGTCGTCAAACGTTTACAGAACGGATGGGAGGGCATGCGTACTCGAAAATCCGGTAGGGAAGGATTGTATCCTGCCAGCGGAATGTTCGCTGCGTTTTTCACCCTCGCGGTGATCGCCGGCCTCTTGGCGGCGGACGGCGCGGCGGCCGCGGGAACGGGCATCCTCAAAGGCAAGGTGTACGACTTCACGACGGGCAAGCCCGTCCCGAACGCTCTCGTCGCGATTCAGGGAACGACGAGGAGCGTGCTCGCCGACAAGAACGGCGTCTTTCAGATCGAGCTCCCCGAGGGCACCTACGGGATCTCGATCCTCAAGGACGAATACTACAACACCTGCTACCAGGACATCGTCATCGACAGCGGCAAGATCACGACCTACAAGTGCGAGCTCGTCGGAGGGGATCCGCGACAGCAGTTCTTCTTCTCGATCGGCGGCATCACCGTGCTCGACAAGCGCGACATCCTTCCGGACAAGATCGAGACGACGCACGAGATATCGAGCGCCGAGATCGAGCACTACCTCTCGACGAGCCTCGGCGACATCATGGATCTCGTGCCCGGGATCGAGCGCACGAAGTCGCCGGGCCTCTCGAAGATGAACCAGCTCGATCTGCGCGGCACGGGACAGCTCACCGGCGACGAGCAGACCGCCGCCCGTTTCGGCACGAAGATCGTCATCGACGACATCACGATCTCGAACAACGCGAACATGCAGACCGGCACGGGGACGGCCGTCGCCACGGTGAACTCCTACTCGGGATCGGGGATCGATCTCCGGACGATCCCGGCGGACAACATCCAGGGGGTCGAGGTCGTCACGGGCGTTCCGTCGGTCGAGTACGGCGACCTCACGACGGGGCTCGTCAAGGTGAAAACGAAGATCGGACAGCAGCCGTTGCGTCTCAAGATCAAAACGAACCCCGACACGAAGGAAGCGAACCTGAACGGCGGAAGAAACATCTTCGGCCACACGAGCGTTTCCTACAGCGCGAACTACGCGTGGAGCATCAGGGACGTCCGCCTCGACGGCGACGAGTACGCCCGCTACAACGGCCAGCTCAACTTCAAGAACACCTTCCGCGACGGCCGGTTGAACATTCTCAACAAGCTCTATTACACCGGCGTCGCCGACGAGTACGATCTCACGGGGCGCGATCCCCTCGGGCGCATCCAGTCGAACAAGGACAAGACGTACATCTACGGCCACGCCGTCGATTTCAAGCCGACCGAGGACACGAAGGTCGAATGGACGGCGAACGTCAACTACACGAAGCGCGACGCGTACAGCCAGAGCCTCGTCGGGTCGGACGTGCGCGTTCTGTCGTCGTCGCTGGAGCCCGGAACGTTCGAGGGCTTCTTCGACGCCGGCGCCTACACCTCGAGGATCTGGACCCGCGGAGAGGAGTGGAGCCTCAACGCGAAGCTCAACCTCCGCGCCGACTTCAGCCTGCTGCGTCTCAACAACGCGCTTCTCGTCGGCGGCGAGTACAGCTACGACGACAACGTCGGGCAGGGAAAGATCTTCAACCCCTTGAAGCCGCCGAGCGGGAATCTCGGCCAGCGCCCGCTGCCGTTCGACGCGAGCCCGGCCCTCAGGAGCGCCAACTTCTACATCGAGGACAACGTCAACGGCTTCCTCTTCATGAGGCCGTACAACGTGACGCTCGGGCTTCGGTACGAGATGTACACGCCGGAGAAGCTCCACCTCGACGGTCTCTTCAACGAAAAGGGCGTCGTCGAATCCCGGAACGGCACCTTCCTCAACCCGCGCATCCGGCTCAAGTTCGAGCCGCGCGACGGCACGCAGCTGCGCATGGGATGGGGGAAGAGCTCCAAGATGCCCTCGATGCGCGACATGTATCAGGGGCCGCAGTACATCGACGTCGTGGAGCGCAACGTCTCCCCGCCCGATTCTGTGCCCCTCGTCTCCACGTACATTTGGGACTTCGATACGAGCGACGTTCTCGGCTATCAAGAGGAGAAGGCCGAGATCTCGTTCGACCAGAAGTTCGGCCCCGTCGGCTTCATCCTCACCGGCTGGTTCAGTCGCGCCGAAGGCATCCCCCGCGACGAGCAGGCGCCCCTGACGTTCTACCGCTACGAGTGGACGGACTGGCCGAACGACGGCGGCCGGAGCGCCATCGACACGTTCTATCAGGAGTCGTCGAAGACTTCGTTCTTCAGATACTCGGGCAAGTACCGCAAGCAGGGCATCGAGTTCATGATCGTGACGAAGCGCATCGAGAGGATCTCGACGACGTTCCGTGTCGCTTCCTCCTATGTCAAATCGCAGTCGGGCGCCGAGGGCGTTTACATGGGATCGCCGAAATACAATCAGGCCCTCGGCCGGACGATCTATCCCTACTATTACTACACCGAGGGATGGGGCAAGAAGATGATCGTCGACTACAGCGCCGACTGGCTCATCAAGAAGCTCGGCATGTGGGTCACCTTCTTCGTGCAGCAGACGCTGTTCGATTCGGACCTCAACTACATCGATCCCATCCTGTACTCGCCGGCGTACTACGACCCCGTCGATGGACGCACCGTGAGCCTCACGCGCGAGGAGGCGGGCGCGATCGGATTGACCCGCACCTACGACAACCCGACGTGCGATCTCCAGGTCACGAAGCGGCCGAACGACCGCTATCTCTTCAACATCAACGTATCGAAGTCGATCGGCCGCGGCGCGGAGATATCCTTCTTCGTGCACAACGTCTTCGACGATCAGGCGATCTACAAGGATTGCTACGGGATGTATCAGGTGCGAAACCCGAACATCTTCTACGGCGTCGAGTTCAGCATGATCCTCGACAACCTCTGGCAGCGGGTATCCGCGGAGGCCGCGGAATGAAGATGAAGCGCGCCATAGCGACCGTCCTCGCCGCGTCGGCGCTCGCCGCGGGCTGCGGGAAGGAGCGTCCCGACCGGCTCGAAGGCGTCGGGACGATCGTCGTCGCCGTGACGGACACGTCGGGCTTCTTTCCGGGCAGCGTTCTCGGGGAGCCGTTCTTCATGGACAGCACCGAGGTGAGCGTTCAATCCC
>JAGUZZ010000189.1:0-7395 GCA_020060525.1 bacterium
CGCACGGGGAACGTGCTTCGCCTTGGGGGCTTCCGGTTCAGTCTCCGCGACCGCGTCGGCGGGGACGATCTCCCCGCCCGCCGGCGCCTCGACGGACTCGCGCGGCCGGCTGCCGTGGGCCGCCATGAGCGTCTTGAATTCGTCGTCGGTGATGAGCCGGTTGCGGCGCAGGTACTCCAGCCGCATCTCGTAGGTGTTCAGCCGGATCCGCTTGAGCTCGTCGTAGACGATCGCCGCGGAAAGATGCGCCCGCTCCTCCTTCCCATCGTTGTACAGAGCGGCTATTTTCTTCGCGCCGAAGCGCGGATTCGCGCGGATGATCTCGAGGATGCCCTTTCGCTGCTCGACGCTGACCCGCCGGATATCGACCTCGCGGCGCAGCGTCTTGTCCTGGAGCCCGCGGTCTCCGAGCTCCACGAGGCGCTTCTTGTAGCGGTAGTAGGTCGAGGGGGAAACCCTCATCATCCGGCACGCCTCGGCGACGGAAACTCCCTGGACCTCGACGAGATCGAGCAGCTTCCGGCGGATCCCGTAGAGCACCTCGTCCGCCATGAGCTTTTCCTTGATCGCGACGACGGTGATGTCGTCGTTCTGGGGCTGATCGCCCGTGAAGCCCTTGATGTCGGCGTTGAGACGGTCGATGAACTCCTGCGGCGAGAGGCGTCCGCAGTCCTTGATGAGCCGGATGAGTCGATCCTCGCCGTACTGATCCCGGTCCACGTTCATCGCCTCGGTCACGCCGTCCGTGTAGATGACGAGCATGTCGTCTTTCTTGAGCTTGATCTTCTCGACGTCGATCGAGCGGCGGAAGAGCGTGTCGTCGGGCAGCTTGATGCCGACGGGGAAGCCGCGGGGATTGAGGAAATACGTCTCGTCCGTCTCGGCGCGGAACAGGATCATCGGATTGTGGCCCGCCGAGGCGTAGGAGATGATGCGGTTCTTCGAATCGAGGATCGAGTAGAAGATCGTGACGAACATGCCCTTCTTCATGTCTTCCGTCACGAAGTCGTTCATGCGCGCCATGACCTCCGCGGCGGAGTGGTTTCCGCGCGCCTCCATGCGGAGGGCCGTGCGGATCATCGTCATGACGAGCGAACCGGGCACGCCCTTGCCGGAGACGTCCGCCACGACGACGCCGAGCGTGTCGTCGTCGACCCGCACGAAGTCGTAATAGTCGCCGCCGACCTCCTTGGCGGCGCGGTACAAGCTCGCGATGTCGTAGCCGCCGATCGCCGGCACGCGCTTCGGAAGAAGGGTCTGCTGGATCTCCTGTGCGACCTGCATCTCCTTGTGGAGACGTTCCTGCTCGACGACGTTCTTCTGCGCGTCGCGGAACTTCGAGGTGATCTCGTTGAAGGCGCGCGCGATCTCGCCGATCTCCTGCGGCCCCGTGATCTGAATCTCGTCGTTGAGGGATCCCTCGCCGATCGCCCGGACGCCGTCGGTGAGCGCCTGGATCGGCCGCACGAATATGGCGACGAGCAGGTAGAGGAGCGCGACCCCCGCGGCGAACACGCCGACGAGGAGCAGCGTCATCATGGGCCGCGGGTCGATGATGTCCTCCGTCACGATAGGTTCGGAAACGCCGACGACGACGCGTCCGATCGCCGTCGTCTGGCCCCGCTCCGAATCGGTGAGATACACCGTCTGATGGAACTCGCGGATCGATCCGAGACTGTCGTCGCGCACGGAGCGGAAGCCGGCGCCGCGTTCGAGCTCGCGAACCTCGACGGGTACGGCGTAGGTCGTGAGAAACTCCTCCTGCCGGTTCGAAGCGAAGATTCGTCCGTCCTCGTGCACGACGCGGATGTACTTCACCTCGGGGGCGCGCCGCATCTGCCGCGGGATCGCGTCGGTGCTGAGCTCGAGGCCGCTGACGTCGTACGGGTCCTTCGTGAGCGCGCCGACGCTCGAGCTGGCGATGATCTCGGCGATGCGCTTGCGCTGGAGCCAGGCGTCCGCGACCCGGTCGCGAAGATCGTGCGTCTGCCGGTAGAAGAGGATCACCCAGAGAAACGTGATGAGGCCGAAGAATCCGAGCGCGGCCCGCATCGCGAATTTGAAGCGCAGCGTCGAGGTCCATTTCGGCCGAATGATCGAATCGAAGAGCGGCGCGTGCGAGGCCGCGGCGGCCGCGGCCCGCTTCGTCATGGAGAGGCGGTTTCCCGCCGGCGACGCCGAATAGCTGAGGTTGTCCATGAGGCGGTTCATCAGATAGATCCCGAGGCCGCCCTTCTTGCCGATCTCGACGTAGTGGTCGAGATCGGGTTCTTTCACCTTGGACCAGTCGAAGGGCTCGCCCCGGTCGAAGATGCTGATCTCGACCGTGCCGGGCGCCGCCTGAACGTCGATCCGTATGTCTCCGCCCTTTTCCTTGTACGCGTGCTTGATGATGTTCGTGCACGCTTCGTCGACGGCGAGCTTCGTGTTGTTCGTCTCGCTCTTCGAAAACCCCGCGCGGTCGCATATTTTAGCGATGAAGTCCCGGACCTCGCTGAGGTTGTTCTCGTCGGCCGGAACCTCGAGGTGGAAGGTTTCCCGATCCCGTATGCGTTCCCGGCGCTTCATCGCGCGCCTCCCGCCGAGCCGCTGTTGCGGAGCCGTTTCGAGGCCTCTTCGATATTCCTGAGCACGCTCTCGTTGTCGGGATCGATCTCGAGGATGCGCTGCCACCGCTCGACGGCCTTCAGGTAATCGCCGTTCGTGAAATGCCTCATGCCCTCGAGGTAGAGCGAGCGGATCGCCGCCTTTTCGGCGTCGTCGAGCGGGGTCATCCGCCGCTCCGCGCGGCGCAGCAGCGTGCGGGCCTCCGCGTGGTTCGGATCGATGCCGAGCAGCTCTCTGATCTGCCGCACGGCGTCGGGGTACCGCCCCTCGCCGAACGCCTTCACGGCGCCTTCGTAGAGCTCGGCGACACGGAGCCGTTTCGCCGCGGTGAGGTAATCGCGGCTCAGCTCGTCGACGCGCGCGGTCAGACGCTGCACGGCGGCGTTCGCCTCGGCGGACTCGGGCGCGATCGTCCGCACCATGTTCCACTCGCCGAGCGCCGCGGCGAGCTGGCCGCGCTGCTCGAGGTCGAGAGCGCGCGCCCGGTGCTGATCCGCGAGACTCCCGAGCTTGTCCTCGGTCGCGCCGAGGTACTCCGCGGCCTGCGCGTTCTCCGGATCGATCTCGAGCGCGCTCCGCCACTCGGTGCGCGCCCGGATGTAATCCCCCGTGCCGTAGTATTCGAGCCCCAGCCGGAAGTGCTGGTTGATGAGCGCGGATTTTTCCGCGTTTCGCGTGCGCTCCCGTTCGGCG
Source organism: bacterium (assembly GCA_020060525.1). Taxonomy (GTDB): domain Bacteria; phylum Krumholzibacteriota; class Krumholzibacteriia; order Krumholzibacteriales; family Krumholzibacteriaceae; genus SSS58A. Next base: position 3,301 of record JAGUZZ010000189.1, read on the forward strand.
GCGAGGATCGCGCGCTCGACCACGGCGATCGTGTCGGCGACCGCCCGATTCGTCGGATCGTATTCGAGGGCGATCTTGAGCTCGTCGAGCGCCTTCGCGGGCGCTCCCTCGACCCGGAACCGTTCCGCCGCGGCGATATGGCCGGCGATCCGGCTCGAGAGTATCTGCTGGATCCGGCGTTCCTGCTCCGCGAGCCGCCGTTCCTCGCGTCTCCGCACCCGGTCGTCGACCGACGAGCCGACGCGGGCGGAAAGCGAGAGTGGATGCGTGCTGCCGGCGTCCTCCCGGCTCATGTAGCCGTAGTCGAAGCCGAAGCCGCGCCAACCGACGCCGACGCCCGCCGTCAGACTCTCGCCGTCGTAACCGGCCCGGACCGCGAAGAGGCCGCGGAACCGGTACTCGGCCCCCGCGCGGAACCGCGAGTCGCCTCGTTCGGGCGCGTCCATCTGCGCCGCGAGAAGGACCGCCGAACCGTTTCCGAAGGCGCGGGCGTACCCCGCGCCGATCATGATCGTGCGATCGACCGGTTCGCTCACGGAAACGAGCTTGATCTCGGCGCCGACGATATCCTGGAGGTTGCAGCCGAGGCTGAGCCCCTCGACCCAGCGCGGCCGGAACACGAATCCGACGTCGACGCCCGTGCCCGTATCCGAATAGTCCCCGACGCGCTGACTGAGCATCTTGACCGAGGATCCCGCGGTGACCGCGCCCGCGTACCGCCACGGAAGGGTGTACGCGTAGGCGATGACCGCCTGACTCTCGCGATAGGTGAGCTCGCCGGTCTCGCGGCTCCATTCGTCGAATCCCCGGATGCCGTCCGTCCCGGCCGTCATGAAGCCCGCGCCGAAGGCGCCAGCCGAGACGGTCGGATAGACGAATCCGAGAAAATCGTACCCCGCGTCGCTCCAGCCGGAGAAGAGCCGGGCGTGGGTCGCGAGAACGGACGTGTACCGGTTGAGCGCGAGCGCCGCCGGATTGTAGAGGAGGACCGACGCGTCGTCGCCGGCGGCGGAAAAAGCCCCCCCCATGGCGATGGCGCGCGAGCCCGCCCCGAGCGCGAAAATGGAGCGCGTCCCTCCCGTTCCTTCCTGCGCCGCGACCGGCCCGGCGAGGAGCGGCAGGAGCGCGAGAATCCAGACAACCGTGCTGCGTCGTTTCGCTCTCATGTTCATCACTTCGCGACGGCGATCTTGAAGAGCGCCGATTGCGACCCCGCCTCGAGCTTGCAGAGATAGACGCCGTTTCGGACGACCTCGCCGCGGGCGTTGCGTCCGTCCCACGCGATCTCGTGCACGATCCCTTCCGGGGAACCGGTGCCGCCCGGCGCGCCGGCCGCGATCTCCTTCGTCCAGACGAGGCTGCCGGCGAGATCGTAGATGCGTATCGATACGCCCGCGTTCCGCGTCAGGAAATAGCAGATGCGCGTTTCCTGGGAACCGGCGCGGAACGGATTCGGGTAGTTGTGAACGTACTCCTCGAAACGCGCGCTCATGACCGAGAGCGGTCCGCTCAGGAACGAGCCCGCGATGTCGCCGCCCTGCTCGTTCACGACGCCGACTCGTTCGCCCGCGCCCCCGCCGTCGAGCGTGATGGAAACGATCACGTCCGCGCTCCGCTCGATCTCGAATCGAAGCTCCCCGGGCGGAGCGTTCTCAGCGACGTCGGCGACGATGAGGATCGTGTCCCCGGCGCCGGGACCGATCTCGAAACCGTGATTGACCGCCATCGGAACGGGGTTTTGCCCCGGAGCCGCCGTCTCGTACCTGACGCCGCCGGCGACGAGCGCGAGAGCGGCGATGCGACGCGACGGCGGCGATACCAGGCGTCCGCGACCGTCCGTGACGGCGACGTACACCGTGTCGAGACCGATCGTGTAGCTCGACGCGTTCCTCAGCGCCGCCCGCATGACCGGCACGCCGGAGGCTCCCTGGGGAACGACGACCGGCGGGATGGAATCCGCGGCCGACACGTTCGACATGCGTACGGCCCCGGCTTCCGTTTGCACCGGCATGAAGACCTCGCCCTGCGAGATCGCGCAGGCGAGGTTCGTATTGACGTCCCTCGCGTACGGTTCGGCGAACCGCAGCTGCAGGTTGCCGGGAGCCGTGGGGGCGCCCGGCGCGCGGACGCGCCACGCGACGGGCTCGCCCGGATAGAACGGTTTCCGGTATGTTTCGGCAACGCCGTCGAGCGCGTACCCCTGGCCGCCGGGCAGGACGAGCTCGATCCGCGCGCCGGCCGTATCGACGCCGGCCTCGCCCGCCTTCGACGCCGCCGCCTCGACCGTGAACACCTGATTCACCGAGACCACTCCGTCGAGCGCCTCGGCGGGGCCCGAGATCGCCCCGGCGAGGGATAGCGTCGCCTTCTCGACCACGCGCACCGCGAAGACCGCCCGGCACGGCGCGATGCGTTCCCCCGAATTGACGTCGATTCCGACGACCCGGGCGGCGATCGTATCGACCGCCGCGGGGTTCACCGGAGCGCGAACGATCCAATCGCGCGCGACCGCGTCGCCCGTTCCCCTCCCGACGTACTTGGCGGTCTCGCTCGCGACGGAGAAGCCCGCCGGCGGATCGATCTCGACCCAGAGCGAATCGGCGTTCGCCGACGGAACGAAGGACGAGCGAGCGACGAAATCCTGATCCGTGGAGAGCGTGCCGTCGACCGCGCCCGGGGGCGCCGCGAGCGACACCGCGCAATTCTCGATGCGGGCCGCGGGCTCGACGAGAACGACGACGCGCGCCTCGGCGCTTCGTACCGCCGCCGGCGCAGCGATATTCGCGTCCTCGGGGATCGAGCTGATCGCCGCGAGCACGGTATCGAGCGAGGGGGACGCCGGCGCGACGAGCGTCCACGCGAGCGGAACCCCCGCTTCGAAACGCTTCGCGAGGGGTTCGCCCGGATCGGCGAGGCCCATGCCGGCGGGCAGGACGAGCGTCATCCTCCCCGTCGTATCGATGCCCGCCTGCCCCTCGTTTTCGACGACGGCCGTCACGACGAACCGCTGGCCGGTCGAGAGCGTGTCGTCGACGGCGCCGGCGGGCGCCGTGATCGACGCGGCGCAGGCGAGGAGCGCCGGAAGCTCGATGCGGAGGTTCTCGATCGATTCGACGGCCTCCGCCGGCGTCACCCGCTCGCCGGTGTTGACCGATACGGCTTTCACGATCGAGGCGCGCAGATATTCGACGGCGGGCGCCGGGGCGGCGGTCACCGTATAGGCGAAATCGCGCTCCGATCTCGACGGCATGTAGGCGATCGAATCGCCCGCGGCGACGGTGCCCGAGACGCCGTTCGTCGCGAGTCTCACGAGCACGCTGTCGAGATCGTCTCCGCCGGTGTTCTCGACCCGCACGGAGACCGTGAACGTCTGGCCGGTGTTGACGATCGAGGTATTCGGAAACGCGGCGTTGTTCGGCGCGGCGCTCGTCACGGAGAGTATCCTGAGCCCCGACGGGGGCTTCACGCGCACCTGGCAGCCCCCCGATGCGGGAACGCGCGGCGCGGCCGGCTCGTTCCGGTCGCGCCAATCGAATGCCGCAACGACGTCGACCGTGCCCGTATCCCGGCCGGTCGCCGCGATCCGGTAGATAAGGCTGTCCGAAGCGCCCCCCTCGAGGACGAGCGGAGCGACTCCCGACGCGAATCCGTCCGGCGCCACGACGAGATACCCGCCGACGGCCGCGCCGCCGATCGCAAAGGACAGATCCGACGGAGCGGGCGGATCGATCTCGAGGGGCGCCTCGCCGAAGTTGCGAAGGCTCACGCGGACCGTCCACTCCACCGTCTGGCCCGCGTTCACGGCGCTCTGGGACGGGGCGACCGCGGTCACCGCGAGGGAAGCCGGAGCCTGTATCACGACGAGCGCCGTGTCGTCCGCGGCTGAGGCGAACGCCGCGAGATCCTCCTGCCCGGAGTTCGCGTCGACGGCGCCGCGCAACCGCGCCGTAAAGACCTCGTTCCCCGTTCCCGCCGCGGTGATGAAAAAGGTGTCCGAAACCGCGCCGCCGCCGGCGACGGCCTCCATGACGGCGAGCGTATCCTCGATCGCCGACGAGCCCGATCCCTCGAGCGCGAAGATCGGAAGAGCACACG
>JAGUZZ010000131.1:0-2626 GCA_020060525.1 bacterium
GGCGCCGGCCCCGCCGGACGGCCCGGCGCGATCGAATCCGGTTCCGAAAGTCCGCGCCGAGCCGCGGACGACGTCGACGCGAGCGTCGAAACACCGCACGAGGGAGCTCTTCCCGCGTCCGCGGGAGAGGGCGAAGGAGACGCGGCCGGCATCATCAGCGAGATCTTCGGCGGCGCGGGCGGAGAGCCCGGGCCCGCGTCTTCGCGCGCGAACGCGCGCGAAGCGCAGGCGGCGACGGACCGCGCGGAATCGAGCGGCGCCGCGGAAGATCTCAATCGCCGTCTCAAACGCCGCATACTGGAGCTCAGGACGCTCTTTTCGATCAGCTCCGATTTCAACGCTATCAGGGACCGCAAGAAGCTGCTCGACATATTTCTCCTCACTTCGATCGCCGAGGGAGGGGTCGAATCCGCGGCGTTTCTCGAGCATCAAGGAACGCGATTCAAACCCGTCATGTCGAAGGGCGTCGAGGCGGAGGCGCTCGCTCGCCTCGAGCTGCCGGCGGGCGCCTGCGCGGTGACCGCGGGGGAGACCAACGTCATTCCCATCGACGTCTTCCCGCTCGAACCGAGCTGGAGAAACGCGGTCAAGGCGGAGGGCATGGAGTACGCGTGCCCGTTTCGCACGAAGGACGGACTGGCGGGAATCGTCCTCCTCGGAAGGCGGATCGCCGGCCGAGGCATGAAGCAGGAGGATTTCGAATTCCTCCGCATCCTGTTGAACGTCGCGCAGGGCGCGTACGACAACGCGCTCATGTTCGAGCGCGAGCACGAGCGCACGCTCGGCATCGTGAAAACGCTCATATCGATCATCGAGGACAACACGCTCCTCAAGGGCACCTCGGAGCTCGTGTCGCGCTACGTCGGCATGACGGCGAAGAGCATGGATTACCCCGAGGAGCGTTTCAAGGATCTCATTTACGGGACCGTGCTCCGCGACATGGGCATGGTCAGGGTGAGCGATCTCATTCTTCGCAGCCCCCGCGATCTCAGCAAGGAAGAATGGGAGATCATCAAGCGGCATCCGGAGGACGGGGGCGAAATGCTCGATCGCATGAAATTCGGCGATCACGTCGTCAATATCGTCCGCACCCACCACGAACGGTTCAACGGCGAGGGATATCCGTACGGGCTCCGCGGCAAGGAGATCCCGCTCGGCTCCCGGATCATCTCGGTCGTCGAGAGCTACGCGGCGATGATACATGAACGCCCGACGCGCCCCGCCCTCTCGGAGCGCGAGGCGCTCGACACCCTGAAGGAGAATTACGGGCTCCGCTACGATCGCGAGATCGTCATGCAATTCTCCCGCATCATGGAGAAGGAGATCGCCCAGTCGATCCAACCGGGAGCGACGGCGGCAGTGCAAGGAAGGTGAGCGTTGAGCGGCAACATTTTGCTCGTCGATGACGATCCGAACGTGGTTGAGATACTCTCGGAGTCTCTCAGAAACAAGGGGTATTCGACGGTATCCGCGTTCGACGGGGAGGAGGCCCTCCGCGCGTACGACGAACACCGTCCCGATCTCGTCGTCCTCGACGTCGTGCTGCCGAAGAAGGACGGATTCGCGGTGTGCGACGAAATTCGCGCGCGCGACATCCATCACGACGTTCCCGTGATCATGGTTTCGGCGAACGCGATCAACGACTCGATGGTGCGCGGGCTCCGGTCCGGCGCGCAGGATTACATAAAGAAGCCGTTTTCGGTCAAGGAGATCGTCGCGAAGATCGACAACCAGCTTTCGCAGGCGCAGCGCCGGCGGGACCTCCGCGAGCAGAAACTCCAGCTCGAAGACGAGATCGAGCGCGGCCAGGCCGATTACAGCAGAATCAACCGCGAGCTCAAGAAACGCGTTCTCGACATGCGGACGCTGTTCGGGCTCAGCCAGGATCTCAACCGGCTCCGCGATCCCGAGGAGCTCGTCCGCGTGTTCTGCCTCACGCTCGTGGGCCAGCTCGGCGTCGGGGCCACGGCGCTTTTCTACGCCTTCGACGACGTCGACGATTTCCTCTCCTACGCCGGGGGAAGCGGCATATCGGACGGCGTGCTCCGGTCGGTGAGGCTTTCGCGCGAGATCGGCCTCTCGACGCACCTTCTCGCGAAGCAGAACGTCGCGCGGCTCACGGACGACGACCTGCCGGAAAACGCGAGGCGCGAGGCCGATTTCCTCGTGCGCTTCGGATTCGACTACGCGTATCCGCTCGTCGTGAAGTCGCGGCTCATCGGTATCGTGCTCATCGGGCAGAAGGTCAACCGCCAGGAATACGGCGCCGGGGAGATAGAGCTTTTCAAGTCGATCTGCACGTCGGCGGCCACGGGCCTCGAAAACGGGCGCCTGTACGCGGAGCTCCAGTCGACCTATCTCTCGACGATCAAGGTCCTCGTATCGACGATCGAAGCGAAGGACGCGTATACGCGCGGCCACACCGACCGGGTCGCGGAGTACGCGCGAATGATCGCCGAGGAGATGAAACTGACGAAGCGGGAAGTCGAGATCGTGAGCTTCGGCGCGGCGCTCCACGATATCGGCAAGCTCGGCGTGTACGAGAACATCCTCAACAAGCCCGGAGAGCTCACCGAACAGGAGTGGGAGATCGTCCGCAGCCACCCCGAGGTGGGGGCGAATATCA
>JAGUZZ010000144.1:0-2783 GCA_020060525.1 bacterium
CGCGGCCGCGGCGTGGGTGCGCCGGGCGCTCGAGATATCGCCGGGCGATCCGGAGCTCGCCGGGATGCTCCGATGGATCGAGGAAGGCCGCTAGCGGCGGACATAGCGCTTGTTCCCGCGCGGCGGCGATGATACATTTCCCCCTGCTCCCGGCGCGCCGGGGCGGCGGGCCGGAGGGGCGGAGGACGGGAGCGCTCGTGCTGTCCCTGCTTGCGGTCGTGCTGAAACACAAGAGGACGGTGATCGCCGTCACCGCCGCGGGGTTCGTCGTATCCGCGGTCGTGAGCGTCCTCCTGCCGCCGCGCTTCGTCTCGTCCTCGGCCTTCATAACGCTCGGCGTCGCGCAGGACGTCACGGCCCTGCGGGAGTACTTCGCCGCGTTCGGATCGTTCGGCGAATCGTTCGCCATGACGCTCCGCGGACAGAAGAACCTCATCGTCGACGCGATCCTCCGCACCGACCGCGTGGCGGATCTCATCGTCCGCCGGTTCGATCTCGTGAACGTGTACCGAGCCGACGACGATCGGGACGCGCGGCGGACGCTGCGGCGCAATACGCGCGTGACGATCAAGGACGAGGGCGTTTTCCTGCTCAGCGTGGAGGACCGCAGCCCGGAACGGGCATGCGAGATCGCGAAGGCGTACATAGCGGTTCTCGACAGTCTGCTTTTGGATTTCACCGTCCAGAACGCCCGGGAAAACGTCGAATTCTTCGGCGCGGAGATCGCCCGGATCGAGCGGGAGATAGCCGTCTCCGACTCGCTGCTCGTCGCCTATCTCCAGCTGCACGGCATGTACGACGTCGAAGAACAGATGCGCGCGATGCTCGACGTCGTCGCGGCGGTGAGCACCCGCCTGAGCCTCGTCGATTTCGAGAAGCGGATTCTCGAAACCGTCATGAAGCCCGGGACGCCGTCGTACGAGCGCGTGAGGCTCGAGTGGGAGAAACTTCGCGAACAGCTTCTCATGCTTCGCGACACGGGCGCGGAGCCGGCCTTGTTCCCATCCTTCAGGAGCATTCCCGGGATCACGGCCGGCTACGTGCACCTCATGAGCAAGCGGCGCGTGCAGGAGTTCGTGCACGCGTTCTTGCGCATCAGGCGCGCGGAAGCGCAGGTCGCCGCCGAGAGCGGCATCAGCACGATACGGATCCTCGATCCGCCGAACGTTCCGGAGAAACGGTCGTGGCCGATGCGGAAGCAGATCGTGCTGTTCTCGACCGCGGCCTCGTTTCTCTGGGCGGCGCTCGGCCTCCTCCTGCGCGAGCGTCTGCGGGACGGGTCGCTGACGCTTCGTCCCTATGAAGCCGGGGAGTCTCCAGCCGCGGGCGAACGTGCGGCGGGGTGAGGGGGGGCGGCCGATGAATTCCGCGTTTTCGTGGAGAGCGTTCGCGAAGCGGCGTTTCGCCGCCGGTGTCGCCCTCGCCTGCGCGCTGTGCATCGCCGCGGCGGCGTTCTACCTTCCCCCCGGGTTCGTGAAAATCGCCGTGCTCGCGATGCTCGGTTTGCCCGCGCTCTTCATCGCCCTCGATCGTCCGGCGCTCGTATTCTACGGCCTCATCATCATACTTTTTTCGAATCTCGATCTCTTCACGACGTTTCGGCTCTACCGCCTGATCCTCGCGCTCGCCGTGTTCGCCCTCGCGCTCGCCTTCATCAACGGGCGGCCCCTCGTTCGGCATCACCCGGTTCTGCTCTTTCTCGTCGCGGCGTTCGCCGTGCTCCTTTTACAATCGATTTCGATCGCCCGCGATTACGACGCGGCCGCGGCGCTCGCGCTGAAATACTTCAAGAATCTGATCGCCGTCGCGATCGCCGTCCAATTCGTGAGGACGCCCGGCGAGTTCCGGCGCTACGTTCTCGTCATGGCGATCGCGATCCTTCTGACCGACCTCGCGCCGCTCGCCGTATCGCCGCCGACGCGGTACGGCAGCCTCTCGCTCATCTGGGAGCAGGGCGTGTTTCGCTACGAAGGGTTCGTCTTCGAACCGAACGCGTTCGCCTTGATGCAGCTCATGCTCATTCCGATGCTCATGTACCTCATCGCCGTATATCGCCGCTCGAAGCCGGTCGTCGTCCTCCTCTCCCTCGCCATGCTCGCGAGCGTCGTGGTGCTCGCGCTGAGCTTCTCGCGCGGAGGCTTCCTCGGCCTCGCGGTGCTCTTCGCCCTCCTCCTCGTTGTCGAGCGAAAAAGCAGGACCGTCATCGCGATCGGCGTGTCCCTCATCGTCGCCGGGGTCGCTCTCGCGCCGACGATCTACTGGGAGCGGATACAATCGATGATCGCCTTCGCGCAGGGCAACCGCTTCGATTTCTCGATCTACACGCGCATCGAATCGATGAAGGAGGCGGTCCGTCTCGGCGCGGCCAATCCGCTGCTCGGCATCGGCGCCGACAATTTCATCTACGCGCTCGGGAGCTCGCTTCCGTACCGGATGATCGTGCACAACGCGTACCTGCAGGTGTTCGCCGAGCTCGGCGCGATAGCGTTCGCCGCGTTCATCGCCGTCATCGCGTACGATTTCCTGTTGATCCGCTCTCTTATGCGCCGGCGCGATCCGGAAGCCGCGCAGATCGGACGGCTGCTGCTGATACAGCTCTCCGCGGTCCTCGCGAGCGCGTTCTTCATCCCGGTCGCGTACGATTATTTCTTCTGGTTCGTGCTCGCGTTTCCCGCGATAGCGGACTACTGCTTCCGCGGGGAAGCGCCGGGGGGCGAGGCTAATCCCGAGGAGGCTCGAGCGGCAGGAAGTATTCCCCGCGCTTGAAGCACGAAAGGTAGAAG
>JAGUZZ010000284.1:0-7890 GCA_020060525.1 bacterium
CCGGCGTCGCCCGCCGGCGTCGCCGCGGTTCGCGGCCGGGCGCCGGTCCACCTTGCTCGCCCCCAGCGCAACTCACAATATAACAGCAAGATATAGGCGTTCACTCTCCCCGCCGCCCGCCCTCCTTCCGGAGCGCGGTGCGCCGGCGCCGCTGGAACCGATCTTGATATTGGAGGCGGAACGGGAGGTGAGGCCGGATGTTCAGAAAACTGTTGTCGCTGTCGCTCGCGGCGTCGCTCGCGGGCGCCCCGCTCTCCTGCGCGGGGGACGCGGCGATCGAGCCCCGCGAGGAAGCGGAGCGCGCCGCGGAGGATCCGATGGCCGCCGTCGAGCGGATCGAGGAGGAGCTCGCCGCCTCGGCCGAGGTTCAGGAGCTGCTTTCGATGCTGGAGGGGGTCGCCGGGCGGCTCGCGGCCCGCGGGATCGCGCCGAGTGATCTCGCCCGGCTGCAAGCGTCGAAGAGCGCTTCCGTCGAGGCGCTCGGCTGGACTGCGGAGGAGGCGGAGCTCTTCCAGGCGCGGCTCGAGGCGCTCCGCGATACGCTCCTCGCCCGCTACCCCGAGTTGCGGGCGCTCGTGCAGGAACCCGCCGCCGCGCCTTGCGGCGCGGCGGCGCCGCGGCTCTCGGACGACGCGACCGAGATACCGGTCGATCCGCCGGTAAAGGGATCGAAGCACGTCACGTGCAAATGGGGCCCGTTCGTGATAGCCTTGCTCACGTGCGCCAACGCGGCCATCGCCGCGGGGGGCAATATAGGCATGTACTTCATCTGCGCCTACGAGGCGCTCTGCTCGTTCTGCGAGGGCGGGTGGGTCACGAGCGCCTGCACCTAGGAGGAAATCATGCTCGCGACGATCCTGATAGTCGTTCTCTTCGTCGTCGGCTTCGCGCTGAGCCTCTATGTGAAGCGGTTCGCCGAAAGCCCCGCCCTCTTCTTCATCCAGCTCGCGTGCGCGATCTATCTCATCGCGGAGGCGATCAAGGCGTGGATGAACGGCGACCGCGTCATCGGCCACACGATCATAGCGCTCATTGCGCTCGCCGTGCTCGGAACGTTTCTCTGGAGGCGCGTGAAGAGCGGCCGGACGGGCTGAGGGCGCATCGCCGCACCGCGGCCCGGGCCGCGATCGCAGTCTGCGATTCCATTATTATTCGGCGCGGCTCATCATGATCGCGGCGATCACGATGACGGCGACGGAGACGGCGAGGATCGAAAGCGCGACGATCAGCGGCCGTCGCGCGAAGCGGCGCGTCGGCGCCGGTTTCGACTCGGCGGCCCGCGAGACGCGGGCCGCCGCGCTCTTGAGGGCGACCGTTTTCGCGAGGCGCTTGAGATCGACCATGAGGTCCTCGGCGTCCCGGTAGCGCTCGTCTGGCTCCTTTGCGAGCGCCTTTTCGACGATCCTTTCGAGCTCCGCCGGCACGCCGGCGCGCCCCGACGCGAGCGGCTTCTGCTGCTCGCTCGCGATCGTGCGCAGAGAAGCCTGATCGTATTCGACCGGGAAGGCCGGCACGCCCGCGATCATCTCGTACAGCATCGCTCCGAGCGACCAGATGTCGCTCCGCTCGTCCGTCTCCTCGCCGCGAGCCTGCTCCGGCGTCAGGTAGCGGGGCATGCCGGGAGGCGAAGCGGCCGTCGCGAGCCGCGTCTCGGCGGCGAGCTTGGCGAGGCCGAAGTCGAGGATCTTTACGAGCCCGTCGTGGGTGACGAAGATATTCGCCGGCTTGATGTCGCGGTGGACGAGTCCTCTCGCGTGCGCTTTCGAGAGCCCCTGCGCGACCTGCCCGGCGATGTCGAGCGCCTCGTCGAGCGCGAGGGGACCGCGGGCGATGCGCTTCTGGAGGGTCTCGCCCTCGTAGTAGGCCATCGCGAGGAAAGTCTCGCCGTCGCGCGTCTCGTCTATTTGGAAAATCGTGCAGATGTTCGGATGGCCGAGGGATGAGGCGGCGCGGGCCTCCTGTATGAACCGGCCGCGGGCCTTCGGGTCGCGCGCGAGATCGGGGTGGAGGAACTTGAGCGCCACCGTCCGGCCGAGCTTCGTGTCCACGGCCCGGTAGACGAGGCCCATGCCGCCCTCGTCGATCTTCTCGCCGAGGCGGTAATTGCCGACGATCGTGCCCGTCGGGCGCATCCGCGACGCGCCGCCGTCGTACCTCGAGCCGCCGTTCCTCTCCACGGGAAAACCTCCGGATCCCCTCGCGGACCATCATACGACGGCGCGGTGCAATATGTCGACGGATATAAGCCGGACGCCGGCGCTATAGGTCGGAGTGTTCCGTGCGGGCGATGATCTCGTCCTGGAGGGCCTTGCCGAGGTCGCAGAAGTAGTCGCTGTAGCCCGCCACCCGCACGATGAGGCCGCGGTGCAGCTCGGGGTTCGCCTGCGCTTCGCGGAGCGTCTCCGCGTCGACGACGTTGAACTGCACGTGATGCCCTCCGAGGCGGAAGAAGCCCCTGACGAGCCGCACGAGCTTTTCGAGGCCCTCGTCGCCCGCGAGGAGCCGCGGGGTGAACTTCTGGTTGAGGAGCGTGCCGCCGGTGCGGACGTGGTCCATCTTGGCCACGGACCGGAGCACGGCGGTCGGGCCGCGGCGGTCGGCGCCCTGCACGGGCGAGACGCCCTCCGAGAGGGGCGTCCCCGCGCGGCGCCCGTCCGGTGTCGCCCCGGTCACCGATCCGAAATATACGTGGACGGTCGTCGGGAGGAGATTGATCCGGTATTCGCCCCCCTTCGTGTTGGGGCGCCCGTCGATCGCCGAGAAATAGATCTCGAACACGCGGACCATCTCGGCGTCGGCGTAGTCGTCGTCGTTTCCGTAGCGCGGCGTCTTGTTGAGAAGCGTCTGCCGGAGCTGCTCGCGCCCCTCGAAATCGCTCTCGAGCGCCGCGAGAAACGCCTCCATGGAGACCGTCATCTCGTCGAAGACGTGGAATTTCAGCGCCGTCATCGCGTCGGCCATCGTGCCGAGGCCGACCCCCTGGATGTAGCTCGTGTTGTACCGGGCGCCGCCGTCGTGGTAGTCGCGTCCGCGCGCGACGCAGTCGTCGATGAGGAGCGAGAGGAACGGCGCCGGCATGAAGCCGGCGTAGAGGCGCTCGATGACGTTGTTGCCGCGTATCTTGACGTCGACGAACCGGCGGACCTGTTTCTCGAAGGCGGCGGCGACCTCGTCGAAGCTCCGGAAGCTCCGCGGATCGCCGGTCCTCGCGCCGACGAGGCTCCCCGTTCGCGGATCCACGCCGTCGTGGAGCGCGATCTCGAGAACCTTCGGCATGTTGAAGTATCCGGTGAGGTTGTAGTTCTCCTTGCCGAAGGCGCCGACCTCGACGCAGCCGCTGGAGCCGCCGCTTCGCGCGTCGGCGACCGATTTGCCCTGCCGCACGAGCTCCTCGACGATGAGGTCGGCGTTGAAGACGGACGGCTGACCGAACCCAGTGCGGATGATCCTCGCGGCGCGCTCGATGAACCGGTCGGGGTTTTTCCGGCTCGCCTGCACGGAGGAGCTCGGCTGGAGGAGCCGCATCTCCTCGACGACGTCGAGGATGAGGTAGGTGACCTCGTTGACGCCGTCCGAGCCGTCCTCGAGAAGGCCCCCGGTGTTGATCTGCGCGAAGTCGGTGTACGTCCCGCTCTCCGCGGCGGTGACGCCGACCTTGGGAGGGGCCGGCTGGTTGTTGAATTTTATCCAGAGGCACTGGAGTAGCTCCTCCGCGCGATCGCGCGTGAGGTCGCCGCTCTCGATCCCGGCGCGGTAGAAGGGCTCGAGATGCCGGTCGAGGTGCCCCGGACAGAACGAGTCCCACGTGTTGAGCTCGATCGTGACCCCGAGGTGGACGAACCAGTAGTACTGGATCGCCTCGTGGAAATCCCGCGGGGCGTGGGCCGGCACTCGCGAGCAGACCTCCGCGATACGCTCGAGCTCGGCCCGGCGCGCGGGATCGCTCTCGCCCGCGGCGAGCTCCCGCGCCCGCTCGGCGTGCCGCTCGGCGAAGCTCACGAGAGCCGCGGCGACGAGGTGCATGGCGAAGAGCTCCTGCTCCTTGTCGTAGGCGCGCGGGTCGCTCAGGTAATCGAGCGAGGCGAAGCTCCGCTCGATATCCTTCTGAAAATCGAGCATGCCTTTGCGGTAGATCTTGTCGTCGAGGACGGTGTGCCCCGGCGCGCGCTGCTCCATGAACTCGGTGAAGACGCCCGCGTCGTAGGCCGCCCTCCAGTCGTCCGTCATCTCCCGGAAGATGAGATCGCGCATCGAGCGCCCGCTCCAGAAGGGGATGATCGTCCGCTCGTAGACGCCCCTGGCCTCTGGGCTCACGGCGAACGGTATCTTCTCGCGGGAGTTCAGGATGTCGAGGTCGTCGAGGCTGTGGCAGCAGAGCTCCGGGTAGGTCGGCGTCGCCTTCGGCGCGGGACCCTTCTCGCCGACGACGAGCTCGCCCTCGCCGATGTATATCGCCTTGTGCTCGAGGATATACTTGAAAGCGAGCGCGCGCCGCACCGGCTCCGACATGAAGCCGCCGTTCTGCCGGTAGAACTCCGTGACGAGCTCGGCGCGCTCGGTCGAGATCGACGGTTTCGTCTCGAGGCTTTCTTGGCGCAGCCGCTTGACGCGATCGGTCATCATGACGTCACGAGCCTCCGACGCTCACGCGCAGCCCGTATCCGACGAGCACGCGGGAGATCTCCGAGAGCCGCTCCTCGGCGGGCGCCTCGAGATCGGGGTAGACGTACTCGCGCCCGAGAAGCGCATATTTGTCGACGCCGAGGCGGTGAAACGGCAGGAGGATCACGCCGTGGTTGCCCGGCAGCGACGCGGCGAACTCGCCGAGCCGCCGCGCGGCCTCGGTGTCGTCGTTCACCCCCGATATGACGGGGACCGCGAGTATTATGTTATGTCCATGGCGTGAAAGCAATTGCAGATTATTCAATAATGATTCGTTCGATGCGCCCGTGTACCGCCGGTGCCGTTCGTCGTCGATCATCTTTATGTCGTAGAGAAAAAGGTCGACGTACGGCCGCATGCGGTCGAGCGTCTCCCACGGCGCGTGCCCGCAGGTGTCGACGGCCGTGTGAATGCCGCGAGCCTTGCAGGCCTCGAGGAGCTCGAGGGCGAACTCCGCCTGCGCGAGCGGCTCTCCCCCCGAGAGCGTGACGCCGCCGCCCGATTCCTCGTAGAAGGGCGTGTCGCGCTCGACCTCCGCTATGACCTCCGCCACGGTCATCTCTCGTCCGACGAGCTCGCGCGCGTCGGTGCAGCAGGCCTCGGCGCAGGAGCCGCACCGCTCGCAGCGCCCCGCGTCGACGACGGGGACGTCCCCGGACCACGAGATCGCCTCGTTCATGCACGCGGCGAGGCAGGCCTTGCACCGCAGGCAGCGGCTCTCGCGGTAGAGGAGCTCCGGCTCCGGGATCTGGCTTTCCGGGTTGTGGCACCAAGCGCACGCGAGCGGGCAGCCCTTGAAGAAAACGGTCGTCCGGATGCCCGGCCCGTCGTGGATGGAGTAGCGCCTGATGTCGAAGACGAGTCCCGTCGCCACGATCGCCTTTCCGCGCGGCTACCGTTTCCGGGCGGCGCCCGCCGCGAGCTCCGCCTGGCGCGCGAGATCGATCGCCTCGGCGAGCACCCGCGCCGCCTCCTGCGGGCTGTGAAACCCCGTGCTGTTCTCCGACGCGATGAAATCCCAGCGCATCTGCGCGGAGCGGTGGAGCCGAAGAGCCTCGGCGAGCGCTTTCTCTCCCGCCCCCGCCTCGCGCGCCCCGGCGATCGCGTCGATCGCCGAGACGAGCGCCGTTTCGGTCCTCCCGAGGAGCCCCGCGGTGCGGTCTTGAATCGACGCCACGCGGTCGAGGAGCTCGTCCTTCGTGAGGCGGTGGCAGACCTGGCACGCGCGCTCGACGTTGACGAGCGGGCTTCGCACCCAGTGGTCGGAGATCTTGACGCTCCCTTCGCGGATGTACGGCATGTGGCAGTCGGCGCAGGCGAGGCCCGACTGCGCGTGCACGCCCGTTCCCCAGAGCTCGAACTCGGGGTGCTGGATCTTGATCATCGGCGCGCGCGTCTCCGCGTGCGTCCAGTCGCTGAAGGCGTACTCGTCGTAGTGCGCCTCGATCGCGTCGATCGTTCGCCCGCGGCTCCACGGGAACGTGAGTATCTTGTCGTCCCCCTTGAAATAGTATTCCGAGTGGCACTGCGCGCAGACGTACGCGCGCATCTCCTGGCGCGTCGCCTTCGCGAGATCGACGCCGGCCTCCTCCATCGCGTTCCTGAACGCCGGACGCGTGACGCGGAGGGCCATCGTCTCGGGATCGTGGCAATCGGAGCACGAGGATCCCGTCGCGAGGCGCCCCTTGAGGTCGTTGTACGGCGTTTTGTTGAACGCGACCCAGCCGAGCTCCTCGATGAGCCCGGGCGCTTCGGCGGCGTGGCAGTTGATGCAGGCGCCCGGCTGCGAAACGACCTCGACGCGCTTCGTTTCCGCCTGATCGATCTGGGAGTAGTAGTGTCCGCGATCCTCCTTGTAATCGACGGCGAAGGCGTTGCCCGCCCAGAGGCGCCGGAGCGCCGGCTTTCGCTCGAGCTTGTCGTACGGCGTCGAGCCCCCGTACGTCGTCGCGCCGTAGTCGAGCTTCGTCTTCACGAACGCGTCGTACTCGAAGGGGAAGTTCTTCCCCCATACGGCCGGGTCGATCTCCGTGCTCGAGACGTCGACCACCTTGAACGGGTAGCGCACCGCTTCGCGCTTGCGCTCGACGATGCTCACGAGAAGCGCCGCGACGACGATCGTAAAGGCGGCGGCGAGAATGAAGATCGTCGTGTAGAGCTTGTTCTCCTTCGAGAGCGGTTTGATTGCCATTCCCGGGCTCCTTTTCGTGCGCGGGCGCGAACGCGCCCGGCGGCTACGTTCTCTCCCGATGCCCGACGTTGCCGTGGCATCTCGTGCAGTCGATCTCGCTCGGTTCGTTCAGCATCAGCATCCGATCGACCATCCCCTCGTGGCAGCGGTAGCAGTTTCCTCGGGCGACGCCCGCGTTGAATTCCTTTATCACGATGGGGTCCGGAAACCGTCCCGTCGTGAAAGCCAGTCCGTGGTTGAAGCCGTTCAGGCCCTTGACGGCGTATTTGGCGAACATGTTCTTCGGCGTGTGGCAGCCGTTGCACGCGGCGGCCGCGCGGTGGCTCGAGCGGTTCCACGAGTCGAACTGGGCGCGCATGACGTGGCAGTTCATGCACGTCTTCGCCTCGTCGCCGAGATAGGAGAAACCGCGCGCGTAGATGAACGTGTAGACCGAAAGGCCCGCGGCCGCGCCGAGACAGATCGCGAAGGCGTGTTTCCTGTTGAATGCCATGCGTGTCGTCGCTCGAACAAGCGGGGCGGGGCTCCGGGGCCGGCGGGCGCCGCGCCGCGGTCCCGTCACCAATCGAGTATCCGCCGCTCCCCCTCGAGCGCGCGGACGCCCGAAACCTCCTGGCTCACCTCGACGACCCCGCGATAGACGCCCTGCGCGTCGTACACGGGGAAGTATCGTATGTGGATGAACAGCCCGTTCGACTGAATCCAGAACTCGGCGACCGATTTCGTCTTCTCGCGGAAGCTCTTGATGATGTCGTTCACGACGTGGACGCTTTTCGGCGGATGGCAATTCTGCACGGCGCGGCCGATGATGCCGGGGCTGCGCGGAAAGATCCGGTGCTCGCTCGCCGAGTAGTACCGCACGACGTCGTTCTCGTCGACGAAGGTGACGTCGACGGGAAGCGCCCGCATCATGAGATCGATCTGTGCGGGAGAAAGCGCCCCCTCGGAGAGCATGATCCCGCCCGGTTCCGCGGAGTGGACGCTCCCGGCCGCGCCGGATCCGCCCGCGTTCGCGCCGGCGTCCCGCGGAGCGCCCG
>JAGUZZ010000076.1:0-9530 GCA_020060525.1 bacterium
CCCGGCCGACACGCGCTTCGCCGGCGACCCGACGAAGAATCCGCATCTCTCCATCCCGCTCCTCCCGGCTCCCGCGGTCGCCGCGCGCGTCGCGCCGTTCACCGCTCCCTCCTGCCGGCCCCTCGTTCTCGTATCCGGCGACGCCGCGCGGGTCGAGGTCGCGGCTCTGCGATACGCCCTGCTCGCCGCCTCCCCCCGTCTTCTCGACGCGGACCGGCTCGTCTGCGAGGCCGCGGACACCGTCGCCGCGGTCTTCGCGAGCGAGACGTGGCGGGAGGGGATGCGCCATCTCGCGCTCATCGACGCCGCGGACGAGCTGCGCAACAACGATCCGGAGCTCTATCTGAGGCTTCTCGACGATTGGTCGCTGCGTCTCGCGAGAACGGTCATCGTGCTCCGCATCCACGCCGGCACCCTCACCGGGGAGAACGCCGCGCGTTACGTGGCCGAGACGGCGCTCATCGAGCGGAAAGAGGCCGAGCGGGAAGCGCTCGAGGCATCTCTTTCCCCGTCCGCCGCGTGGTCCGGGATATCCCTTCTTCTCGTCGAGCGCATGCTCGACCGGATGACCGAGCCGGGCGCCGCCGGGAACCCGAGGCAGGAGACGCGCGCGCTTCTCGGGCGGTCGCCCGGCCTGCCGCTCTCCATCATCGATCAGAGGCTAAAACGGAATTAGTTTCGCCCGGCCGGAAGCGCGAGCCTGCGAGCGCAGACGGGCGGCGCTTGTATCGCGCGAGGAATTGGTCCTAGAAGCCGCCCGAACGATGAACGATCTCGCCGCCGAGGACGGTCGCGAGCACGTCGATCCGCGGGATGGCGGCAAGCTCGACCAGGAAGATATCCTCGGAAAGCACGACGAAATCGGCGAGCTTGCCGGGGGCGAGGGAGCCCGCGATATCCTCGCGGTGCGCCGCCCACGCGGCGTCGACGGTGAAGGCCTTTACGGCCTCGTATACGGTGAGCCGCTGCCGCGGATGCCAGCCGCCGGAAGGCTCTCCGTCGAGGCTCATGCGGGTCGCCGCCGCGTACATCCCGAGCAAGGGATCGATCGGCTCGACGGGGAAATCGCTCCCCCCCGGCATCCTCCCGAACGAATCGAGAAGCCATCTCCACGCGTACGCGCCCGTCTCCCGGACCGGCCCGAGCCGCGCCCCGGCCCACGCCATATCGGACGTGCAGTGGATGAACTGCATCGAGGGAACGACGCCGAGCGAGGCGAAACGAGGCACATCCGAGGGCGCCACCACCTGAACGTGCTCGATCCGGTGCCTCGCGTCCCGCGAGAGGCCCTCCCGCGCCATCCGCTCGTGGACGTCGAGAACGGCCCGGACCGCCGCGTCGCCGATCGCGTGAACCGCCGTCTGAAAACCCCGCTCCGCCGAGCGGCGCATACGGGCGTACAGAGTCTCGGGATCGGCGACCATGATCCCCCGGTTTCCCGGATCGTCCGAATAGTCCGAAAGCAGCGCGGCGCTGCGCGCGCCGAGCGAGCCGTCGGCGTAGAACTTGACGCCCGCGATCGAGAATTTCTCCCGGGATTCCGGCGAGGACGGTCCCGCCTCGAGCAGGCGCTCGACGCCGGGATCGCTCCCTTCGAGGTAGGCCGTTATTCGGAACGGAAACGCGGGCTCGTCGCGGAGCCCGCGGTACAGCTCGACCGTTTCAGGCGAAATGCCCATCTCGTGCACTCCGACGAGGCCCGCGGCGAGACAGCGTCCGGCGGCTTCGACGAGCAACCGCCTCTTCTCCGCCGCGGAGAGCGGCGGAACGAGCCGCGAAACGAGATCCATCGCGTTATCGAAAAGGATCCCCGTCGCCTCTCCCGCGGCGTCGCGCAGGATCCTGCCCCCCGGCGGATCGGGCGTGCGGGCGTCGACGCCGGCGAGACGAAGAGCAGCCGTGTTGACCCATGCGGCGTGCCCGCATACGCGGACGAGATAGGCGGGCGAGGAGCCGGTCACGGCGTCGAGCTCGGCCCTGCCGGGATAGACCTGCTCGGGCCAGTCGTTCTGATCCCATCCCCTGCCGAGAATCCAGCCGCTCCGGCCCGCGGAATCTCGACCCGAGACGCGGAGCTTCGTGTCCGCGAGCGAACTCGCGCCGCCGAGGTCGATCCACGCGGACCTCTCCGCATAGCCGAGAAAGTGGGCGTGGGCGTCCGTGAGGCCCGGGATGACGGCGCGGCCGCCGAGATCGATGCGCGTCGCCCCGGGGGGGCAATCCGCGAGAAGATCCGCCGAGCCGCCCGCCGCGACGATCCTGCCTCCGCCGACGGCAAGCGCCTCGACGACCGGCCGCTCGAGATCCATCGTGTAGATCGTTCCGTTGTAGAATACGGCTTCCACCGCGGGAGCCTCCTTCGCCGCGCGATCCTCCCGCGCATCGTCCGGGCGGGAAATGGCAGCTGGCGGCGCGAAAAAAAACGCGGCCGCCGCGGCCGCGCCGATGATCGTTATGCCTCGCCGTCGCGTCATGGTCCGATGATGACCGAACGCGAGGCTCATGGCAAGTCCTTTCAGCGGTAGAGCGCCTTGACGGCCCCCCAGCTCGTCTCCTCGACCGCCGTGCCGGTGCATCCCGCGGCCGCTATGAGCGCGCCGCACCGCACGCCGCAAGGATTCTCCCCGGTGAAGCACGGCGACGTATGGTGGAGCCAGTAGTGCCCCGGGGCGGGCGCCACGGCGAAGCAGAACTTCGGATCGGAGTAAAAATCGGTCGCGCCGGGCGCGCAGCCCGCGTAATCGGTTCCGTTGAGGAAGTAATCGTTGCAGCTCGAGGCCGCCGCCCCGCCCGAACAGGAGACGCCCGTCGAGCAGCCGTACACGATGGAGCGCGTGAAGGTCGAGCTTCCGCCCCCGAACGCCGCGCCCGTCCCGCAATGAGCGATCGTCAGGTTCTGCAGAACGATCGCCGCTCCCCCGTTCACCTCGACCCCCGTCCCGCAGGAATCGATGAGCGCGAGGAAGACGTTGACGGAGGAGAGGCCTCCCGAGATCGCAACGCCCCTGCCGCATTCGCGAAGGGTCGGCCATTGCACGTAGCCCGACGCGTTTTCGAGGGCGATCGCCGTTTCGAATCCCCGGAAGGCGAGGGCGTTGAGGGAGAAGCCGCTCGATATGTTTCTCGCCGTTATGCAGACGCCGCTTCCCGGCGACGGAGAGCGCAGATACGCCTGACCGTCGACCTGATCGATGAGAAGGGCCTTTCCGTCGATGACGATCCCAGTCTCCCGGTAGACGCCTCCCTTGAGCAGTATCTTGTCTCCCGACACGGCGGCCGAGTCCACGGCGGCCTGTATCGTCGGAGCGTCTCCGCCGACGCCGTTCGGATAGACGTACCAGGTCCTTCCGCGCGCCTCTCCTCCGATACACAGCGAGAGAACCGTTGCCGCGACGATCGCACTCTTCAATCGAATCACCTCTCGGACGCGGCGCCGATCCGCCGGCCCCGCGTCCATGCAAAAATAGCGTTCATCCGCGGTTGCCACCGCGTAGCGGATTCGTTATTATGATAGCAAATTTCATGCTCGAAAGGGTACATCGAGATGCCTTATTACCGGAGATATTCGTCGAATCCCGTCGTCGCCTTCCTCACGGAGAGCGTCGTCAACCAGATCATCATCGTCAACGTCGCCATCTTCATCCTCGAGCTCGTTCTGCGCGAAACCGCTTTCATCAGTTTTTTCGGTCTCTTGCCTCGTCTCGTCGTCACGAAGGGCTTCGTCTGGCAGCTCGTGACCTATATGTTCCTCCACGGAGGCTTCTGGCATCTACTGCTCAACATGTTCATCATCTATATGTTCGGAAGCCCTCTCGAAGGGGTCTGGGGAAGCCAGCGCTTCCTTCGCTACTTCTTCGTCTGCGGTCTCGGCGGCGCGATCGGGAGCTTCATCTTCTCCTACAACACGACCGTCATCGGCGCCTCCGGCGCAGGCTACGGCATCCTCGTGGCGTACGCGATGCTTTTCCCGTACAACGAGATCTACGTCTGGGGGATCCTCCCCGTCCGCGCGCGCACGCTCGTCATCTTCGTCGTGATCATAGAGTTCGTGAGCGGATTCGGCGGCGGGGACGGCATCGCCCACTTCGCGCATCTCGGCGGCATGGCCGCCGGTTTCATCTACGTCAAGAGCATGTACCGGTCGTGGAGGCGGCTCCGGTAGGACGCGCCGCGGCTTTCCGCGGCGTTCAGGCCTCGGGCTGGGAGAGAGACTTCATCGCGATATCGTAGGCTTCCTTCTCCTCGTCGCTCAGATTCCTCGAAGGTTTTCCGTCCCTCACGTCGAGGGCGTACCCGCGCGTCGACGTGCGCCCGACGAGGTTCGTGAGGATGTAGCCGTTCTTCTCGCGGGTCAGCATGCAGAGAGAATAGCTCTGCATGCCGCCGATGTCCTCGAAGGCGTTGTACTTGACGAGCCCGGTTCCGGAGTAGCAGGCGGCGAGAAGCCTGAAGATCCGCTTGATGTCGTCCGAATGCGTCCGGAGGAACTCGCGGTTCTCGTCGATCCCCCTCAGAAGCTCCTCGAGGGCCCGCTCGGCGCCCTTCTTCTCGTACACGGCGGCCATGCCGCGGAACGGCCGCTTGAGCCGCCGCAGATCGACGATGACGAGGACGGCCAGAACGAGCGACGCCGCGGCGATGAGAAGCGCGGCGAGCGTCAGCACCCCCGCGTACGATTCGAAGAATCGATCCATCGCCTCGCCGGTCCTCTCTCGAACGCTTCCGATAGAAAAACGGGGCCGAGTTTCGAGCCCCGTGTGTATCTCATGCCGGGGGCGGGATTTGAACCCGCATGGGTCTCCCCACTACCCCCTCAAAGTAGCGTGTCTACCAATTCCACCACCCCGGCATAAATCCGTCCGAAGAATTACGGCTGCGTGCCGCCCTGACCGCCCTCCGGTTGCCCGCCGCCGCTCTCCTGCCCCTGTCCCGCGGGCGGTTCCGGCACGTTGCCCATGACGTCGCTCACGGCCTTTTGCTCTTCCGGCGCGACCGTTCCCCACTGATCGCGCGCCGCGCGTCTCAAGGCGCTCGATTCGCCGCCGCCGCCTCTCCCCGCGGAGAGGAACGCAAGCGCGAGTGACGTGACGAAAAAGCCTATCGCGAGCCACGTCGTCGCCTTGCCGAGAAACGTCGCCGCTTCGCGGCCGCCGAAAAGCTGGCCGCCGCTCCCTCCGAAGGCCGCCGAAAGAGCCGCCCCCCGGGAGGACTGCATCAACACGACGATTGTAAGCAACACGCATACAATCACATGCAGAGACAATACAATCGTGAACAGCATCCGATCACCAGCCTTTTCAAAGACAGTAGTTTAATGAAATCCCCGCATGCAGTCAAATGATTTATCGGGGGACGATGGCGAGGAACGAATCCGCCGCGAGCGAGGCGCCTCCCACGAGCAGCCCGTCGATCTCCCGGTCAGCGAGGAGCCCGGCGGCGCTCTCCGGCTTGACGCTGCCGCCGTAGAGCACCGGAACCTCCGCGGCCGCCTCGGCGCCGAGGAGATCCCCGATGAGACGGCGTATCGCGCCGTGCATGTCGGAGGCGTCTTTCGGCGTCGCCGTCCTGCCGGTTCCGATCGCCCAGACCGGCTCGTAGGCGAGGACGACCCGGGAGAACTCGGCGGAGGATAGCCCCTCGCAGCCCTCCCGGATCTGCCGCGAGACGACCTCCTCGGCGGCTCCCGATTCGCGCTCGCCGAGAAGCTCGCCGACGCAGTAGACGGGCGAGAGGCCGCTGCGCAGCGCCGCGCGGAGCTTTCGCGCGAGGAGAGCGCCTCCCTCCCCGATAATGTGGCGCCGCTCCGAATGTCCGACGAGCACGTACTCGCAGCCGAGGGCGCGAAGCATCCTTCCCGAGATCTCGCCGGTGAAAGCCCCCTCGTCCTCGGCGGAGATATCTTGGGCGCCCGCCTTCGCGGCCGAGCCCCGGATCGCCTCCCGCACGGCGGGCAGGCTCGTGAACGGAGGGATGAGAACGACTTCGCAGGACGGGGGTCTCGTCGCGAGACCCGCGGCGATGTCGCGCGCGAGGGCGGCTCCCTCGACATGGTCCTTGTTCATCTTCCAGTTGCCGGCGACGATCCTTCTTCTCATCATCGGACCTTTCGTGCGGCGCGATCCGGTTTTTCCGCGAGGGGCCGGACGACGGCCCGCGGATCGCGAGGCGTCCGGAACGGCTACCGATCGGTGAGAGCCTCCACGCCGGGCAGCTTCTTCCCTTCGAGAAGCTCGAGGGACGCGCCGCCCCCCGTCGACACGTGGCTCACCGAGCCCGCGAGACCCGCCTGGTTGAGCGCGGCGACGCTGTCTCCTCCGCCGACGACCGTCGCGGCGCCGCCCTTCGTGATATCCGCCATGATGCGGGCGATCTTCCTCGTTCCCGCTGAAAACTGGGGAATCTCGAACACGCCCATCGGTCCGTTCCAGAATACGGTCTTCGCCGCGGCGAGTTCCTCCCGGAAGAGCTCGACGGTGCGCTCGCCGATGTCGACGCCGGTCATGTCCTCGGGAATGTCACCCGTCGAAACCGTCGCGGCCGCGGCGGCCGCGCTGATCTCCGGGGCGACCAGGCAATCGACCGGCAGGAGGATGCGCTTCCTCCCCGTCCGCTCGTTATCCTCCATGAGCGCGCGGCATTCCGGCACAAGCGCGTCGTCGACGAGCGACTTGCCGATCTCGAGACCCGCCGCCTTGAAAAACGTGAACGCCATGCCGCCTCCGACGAGGACCCGGTCGACGCGGGCGAGAAGGTTCCTGATGAGCTCGAGCTTGCCGGAGACCTTCGCGCCGCCGAGGACGGCGACGAAGGGGCGCGCGGGGCTCTCGAGAAGCCCCTCGAGGGCGTCGATCTCCCGCTCCATGAGGAACCCCGCGACGTTCTCCTTGAAGTGACGCGTGACCCCCTCGGTCGAGGCGTGGGCGCGATGCGCCGTTCCGAACGCGTCGTTCGCGTATAGATCGCCGTAGGAAGCGAGCTGCTTCGCGAAGCCGGGATCGTTCGCCTCCTCCTCCGGATAGAACCGGAGGTTCTCGAGCAGCGCGATCTCCCCGGGCGCGAGCCCGGCGACGAGCTTCTCGACGCCGGGGCCGACGCAGTCGTCGGCGAACTTCACCGGATGGTTCACGAGGCCGCCGAGACAATCCGCCACGGGCCGGAGGGTGTAAGCCTTGTTCTTCGCGCCCTTCGGGCGTCCGAGGTGCGACACGAGAACGACGGATCCGCCGCGTTCCACGATGTAATCGATGCTCGGAAGCGACGCGCGCACGCGGGTGTCGTCGGCGATGTCGCCCTGCTTCGACAGAGGAACGTTGAAGTCGACGCGCATGAGCACACGCCGCCCCCGCAGATCGGCGTCGCGGAGCGTTTTCTTTCTCACCGGCGTATCCTCCTTGCCGACGCGCTCAGCGCGCGATGAGGTTCATCATGTCGACCAT
Source organism: bacterium (assembly GCA_020060525.1). Taxonomy (GTDB): domain Bacteria; phylum Krumholzibacteriota; class Krumholzibacteriia; order Krumholzibacteriales; family Krumholzibacteriaceae; genus SSS58A. The sequence goes on from JAGUZZ010000076.1 coordinate 7,437, forward strand.
CCGCCTCGCGTAGCCGAACTCGTTGTCGTACCACGAGAACACCTTGAAGACGCGCGGCGTGATGCTCATCGTGGAGAGCGCGTCGAATATCGAGGAATGCGGATTGCCGATGATGTCGCACGAAACGATCGGATCCTCGCAGTACTCGACGATCCCCTTGAGCGCGCCGTCCGCCGCCTTCTTCACGGCGCCGTTCACTGCCTCGACCGTGGCGTCCTTCTCGAAGGTCGCGACGAGATCGACGAGCGAACCGTTTACGACGGGAACGCGCACGGCGGTGCCGTTGAGCTTTCCGTTGAGCTCGGGAAGCACCTTTCCGACGGCGCTCGCGGCGCCGGTCGTCGTCGGTATCATCGACACGGCGGCCGCGCGGGCCCGGCGCAGGTCCTTGTGCGGGTAATCGAGGATGACCTGGTCGTTCGTGTACGAATGGATCGTCGTCATGAGCCCGTTCGCGATGCCGAACGCGTCGTCGAGTATCTTCGCGATCGGCGCGAGACAGTTCGTCGTGCACGATGCGGTCGAGATGATGTGATGCGCGTCGTTGCGGTAGAGCTTGTCGTTCACGCCCATGACGATCATGATGTCGGGATCGGGGCTCGGGGCGGAGATGATGACCTTGCGGGCGCCCGCCTCGAGGTGGAGCGACGCGTCCGGGCGCTTGCGGAACTTGCCCGTCGACTCGATCACGACGTCGACGCCGAGCTTCTTCCACGGAAGCGCGGCGGGGCTCTTCTCGGCGAAGACCTCTATCGTCTTTCCGTCGACGACGAGGTACTTTCCGTCCTTCACCGACACCGTGCCGCGGTATTTGCCGTGGACCGAATCGTACTTCACGAGATGCGCGAGCGTGGCGGCGTTCGTGAGATCGTTCACGGCGACGATCTCGAAATCCTCGTCCTTCATGGCCTCGCGGAAAACGAGCCGCCCGATGCGTCCGAATCCGTTGATGGCAACCTTGATCGCCATTGCGAGCCTCCTTTGCCGGTGCTCCGGGACCGTTGTTACTTCGCTTTTCCTTCGCTCCGGAAGAGCCGGATCTTTTCCTTCACGACCTCGCGGATGGCGTCGCGGCCGGGTCCGAGGATCTTCCGCGGATCGATCTCCTCGGGCTTCTCCGCGAGGGCCTTGCGCACGTACGCCGTGAAGGCGATTCTCATGTCGGTATCGATGTTCACCTTGGCGATGCCGCGGTCGATCGCCTCGACGATGGCGTCGTCGGGAACCCCCTTCGCCCCCTTGATCGAGGCGCCGAAGCGGTTCGCGATCTCGACGTTCTCCCGCTTCACGCCCGACGCGCCGTGGAGCACGAGAAGACACGGCACGCGCCCGGCGATATCGCCGATGCGGTCGAGGGCGAGCTTCGGCTCCCCCTTGAACTTGTACGCGCCGTGCGAAGTGCCGACCGCGATGGCGAGGGCGTCGACGCCGGTTCTGCGGACGAACTCCTCGGCCTGCGCCGGATCGGTGAGCGCCGCGTCGCGCTCGGCGACCGAGACGTTGTCCTCGATGCCGGCGAGCTTGCCGAGCTCCCCCTCGACGGAGACGCCTTTCGACGCGGCCATCTCGACGACCTTTTTCGTCACGGCGACGTTCTCCTCGAACGGGAGAGCCGAACCGTCGATCATGACGGAGGTGAAGCCCCCCTCGATGCACGCGGCGATCGTCTCCATGTCCTTCCCGTGATCGAGATGGAGCGATATCGGAGCGGCGCGCTCCTTCGCTGCGAGATGCACCATGCCGACGACGTTCGCGAACCCGGCGTACTTGATGGCCCCCTCGGAGATCGCGATGATGACGGGGCTCGAGAGCTCCTCGGCCGCGCCCGTGATCGCCTGCAGGAACTCCATGTTGTTTATGTTGAAAGCGCCGACCGCGTACTTTCCCCGGCGGGCGGCCCGAAGCAGATCCCTGTTCGTGACGAGCACCGTACCCTCCCTTGTTGACGCGTGGGGCGAAAACCGTAAGGGGAATGCTTGCACATCGGTGCGGCTCTGTCAAGCACGAGTCCCGGGCGCGCGGCCGGCGTCCCGGACCCTGCCGGCGGACAGAACGGCCGTCCAGGCCGGGGCCGCCCCGAGGAGCGCGGCGAGG
>JAGUZZ010000078.1:0-11745 GCA_020060525.1 bacterium
AGCCGGAGGCTCGCCGCGATGAACACGATCTCGTTCATGAGGGCGAGCCCCTGCGCGCTCGTGCAGGTGAAGGTGCGCGCTCCCATCGCCGAGGATCCGCAGCAGACGCTCATCGCGGAATGCTCGGACTCGACGGGGATGAACTCGGCGTCGAGCTCTCCGTCGGCGACGAGCTCGGCGAGGTGCTCGACGATATGGGTCTGCGGAGTGATCGGATACGCCGCCACGACGTCGACGTTCGCCATGGCGACCGCTTCGGCGGCGGCGATCGAGTTCTCGATTCCGATTCGTTTCGGCATTTATTCCTCCGCCTCCTCCACCATCTTGATGCAGGCCGTTATGCATTCCTGCGCGCAGATGCCGCATCCCTTGCAGTAGAAGAGGTCCGCCTCGAAGTAGCCTTCCTCGTTTTTTCGAACGGCGGAATCGGGGCAGAAGATGTAGCAGACGCCGCATTTGACGCAGCGCGTGTGATCCCAGACGGGACGGATGGAGCGCCAATCGCCGGTTCGGTACTGCGCGGCGTTACCGGCGTCGGAAACCGTGCAGCCGACCTCGATGTCCTTCCACCCGAGCTCCTCTTCCGATTTGATCGGCTTCTTCATTTCATTCCCTCGCGATTCAGGGACGAAAAACCCCTCCCAGCCATCCCAGCCCGGCGAATAAATTAGGCGAAATATAGTAACTTCGCTCGGCCTCATCAAGCGGAAACGGCGGGGGGCTTTCCCCCCGCCGTCCGCCTGCGGGCTTACTGGCGTTCCTCGAGGAGATGCTCGACGACGTGCGGATCGGCGAGCGTCGTCGTGTCGCCGACCTCGGTGCTGCCGGTGGCGATGACCTTGAGGATCCGTCGCATGATCTTGCCGCTGCGCGTCTTCGGAAGCGCGTCGGCGAACTGGATCTTGTCGGGCTTCGCGATCGGCCCGATCATCTTCGAAACGTGGTTGCGGAGCTCGTCTTTGAGCTTGTCGCTCTTGTCGAAACCGCCCGTGAGAGTGACGAAGGCGTAGAGGCCCTCGCCCTTGATCTCGTGGGGCATCGGCACGACCGCGGCCTCGGCGACCGCTTCGTGGCTCACGAGGGCGCTCTCGACTTCCATCGTTCCGATCCGGTGGCCGGATACGTTGATCACGTCGTCGACGCGGCCCATGAGCCAGAAGTAGCCGTCCTCGTCCTTCCGGGCGCCGTCGCCCGTGAAGTACACGCCTTTGAAGCGGCTGTAGTACTGATCTTTGAAACGCTGGTCGTCGCCCCAAATCGTGCGGAGCTGTCCCGGCCACGGCTTCTCGATGACGAGATAGCCGCCTTCGTTCGTCTCGCACGGAGATCCGTCCTCGCGGACGACCTTCGGGAACACGCCCGGGAACGGCAGGGTCGCCGAGCCCGGCTTCAGCGGAAACGCGCCGGGGAGCGGGGTGATGAGGATGCCGCCCGTTTCGGTCTGCCACCACGTGTCGACGATGGGGCAGCGCTCGCCGCCGATCACCCGGTAGTACCACATCCAGGCCTCGGGGTTGATCGGCTCGCCGACGGATCCCAGCAGCCGCAGGCTCGAGAGATCGTTCTTCGCCGGCCAGTCGTCGCCGTCCCGCGCGATGGCGCGGATGGCGGTCGGCGCGGTGTAGAACACCGACACTTTGTACTTCGCGACGACCTTCCAGAAACGATCCGGCTCCGGATAGCTGGGAACGCCCTCGAACATGATCGTGGTCGCGCCGTTCGAAAGAGGGCCGTACACGATGTACGAGTGGCCGGTGATCCAGCCGATGTCGGCGGTGCACCAGTAGATGTCGTCTTCGCGGAGATCGAAGATGAGCTTGTTCGTCATCGTCACGTACATGAGGTAGCCGGCCGTCGTGTGGACGACGCCCTTCGGCTTGCCCGTGGTGCCGCTCGTGTAGAGGATGAAGGAGATGTCCTCGGCCTCGATGTGCGCCGGCTCGCAGGTGTCGGCGGCCTTCGCCATCTCTTCGTGCCACCAGAAGTCCCTGCCCGGGGTCATCGCGACGTCGAGCCCCGTGCGCTTCACGACGATCACGTGCTCGATCGTCGGGCATGCGCCGAGGATCGCGTCCGCTCCGGCCTTGAGCGCCACGGCCTTGCCGCGGCGGAAGCTGCCGTCGCTCGTGACGAGCATCTTCGCGCCGGCGTCGATGATGCGGTCCTTGAGGGACTCGGCGCTGAAGCCGCCGAACACGATCGAATGGATCGCGCCGATGCGCGTGCAGGCGAGCATCGCGATGGCGAGCTCGGGGATCATCGGAAGGTACAGGTTGACGCGATCGCCCTTCTTGATGCCGTGGGCCTTGAGCACGTTCGCGAACTTGCAGACCTCGCGGTGGAGCTCCTTGTACGTGAACTTCCTCGAATCGGTGAGCGGCTCGCCTTCCCAGATGAGGGCGGTTTTGTCGCCGCGCGTCTTGAGGTGGCGGTCGAGGCAGTTATAGGAGATGTTGGTCGTGCCGCCGGAGAAAAACTTCACGAAGGGGAACTTGCTCTCGTCGAGCACCGTGTCCCATTTCTTGAACCAGTCGATGCAGTTCGCCTGCTCGGCCCAGAAGCCCTTGAGGTCCTTCTCGGACGCGCCGTAGAGCTTCTTGTATTCGTCCATGCTCTTCACGTGGGCCTTCTCGACGAAGCCCTTCGGCGGATTGAACACGCGCCGCTCGTCGAGCATCGAATGGATGGTTTTCTTCTCCTCTGCCATCTGCTACCTCCTAAAGGCTCTCCCTCTCTCGCGGGATAATTGAAATCGGATTTCGGTCGCGCAAAACGCGGCACAAGACGTTTGAATGTATTGAGATATTCCGGAATTGTCAAGACAAAATCGGCCGGCGCGAAGGCGGGGTTCCGCGGGCCCGGGGCCGCCCGCTCGCTGAGGCCGGGGATTGCGCGGCGCTATTATCCCTATTGACAGAAATGCCGGAAAGATTGCACTATATGGAACTTACGGTTACGGCTTCGATCCGGGAGCAGTATCGGGAGGTTTCGATGGAGTTCGTGAAGAACGCGATCGGGCGCAAAGTCCCGACGGTCGTGAACGGCGTCGCGAAACGTCCGTACCAGCAGGCATACGATCCTTCGTACGGCGATCCGTGGGCGGGAAGACCGGGACGGGCCGCGATTCGCCACGGCGAGAGCAAGATAACGACGCTCGACGACGTCGTTTCGATCCTGAAGGACGGCGACTGGATCTCCTATCCCCACTACTACCGCGAGGGAGATCACTGCCTGAAGCTCGTGATCGAGGCCCTGAAGCGCCACGGGCGCAAGGATATCAAGCTCCTCGGCAACGCCTTCTTCGACGTGTGCGTCCCCTGGCTTCCCGAGGCGATCAAGGACGGCACGATCGGCGGACTCGTCGGCAACTGCTACCGCGAGATGGGAAAATACCTCACCGCCGGCGAATTCCTTCCGTGGGTCGTGACGGGCGTCGGGCACGGCAACCGAGTGCGCAAGTTCCATACGGGCGAGATCAAGGTCAAGGTCGCCTTCGGTCCGGTGCCGGTCGCCGACCAGTGGGGCAACGCGAACGGACTTCTCGGAAAGCCCGAGCACTGGGTGGGTCCCCTCGGCCTCTTTCTCGCCGACACGCTGTGGGCGGAGCATACGTGTCTGCTCGCCGGAGAGGTTTCCAAGAGCTACCTCTTCCCCCGCTCCCTCTCGATGTGCGACGTCGATTTCGTCGTGAAGGTCGACAACCCCGGCGACGCCTCTGGGGTCGGCTCGGGCACGCTCAACATCGAGAAGATCCGCGCGAACAAGTTCAACTCGCAGATCGCGGCGCAGGTCATGAAGGTGATGGAGTCGGCTGAGGTCATCTTCGACGGGTTCAACTTCCAAGTGGGCTCCGGCGCCGGCCTCATCGTGCTCGACGAGATTCACAAGCATCTCAAGACGAAAGGGATCAAGGCCGGCTTCGCGATCGGAGGCTGCTCGTCTCTCCACGTCGACATGCTTCAGGACGGCTGCATCGGCGACCTGCTCCACGGCCAGTGTTTCGAGCCGTCCGAGAAGGTCATCACGTCGATGCTCAAGGACTACAACCACCACGAGATTTCGACGGGCGAGTACGACGACGTGGCGAACAAGGAGAACGCCGTCAACATGCTCGACGTCTCCGTCCTCACGACCCTCGAGATGGACGTCGCCTTCAACGTGAACAGCATCTGCGCCGGCGGGCGCATCGTCGGCGGGATCGGCGGCGCGCAGGGCGTGGCGGCGGGATCGAAGATGACGATCATGTTCCTCCCGATCGCGACCGGCAAGGAAGGGAAGAGCTTCCCCCGCATCGTGAAGGACGTCTACAGCGTCTCGCTCCCCGGCGAGGTCATCGACGTCGCCGTGACCGAGGAGTACGTGGCGTTCAATCCGAAGAGCGCGAGCCCCTACCTGGCGGCGCTCAGGAAAAACGCGCCGGCGCACGGCCTCAAGGTCGTGAGCATCGAGGAGCTCCACGATCTCTCCGTCAATAAGGCCGCGGAGATGGGCTCGACGCCCCCGCCGCTCCCCGTGACGGACGTGCCGGTCGAGGTCGTCGAATGGCGCGACGGCACGATCCTCGACACGATCTGGAAGCTCGCGCCGAAGAAGTAGAAGGCGCGCTTCGGCCGGAAGAGAGCCGCGAATGAGAAACAGGGACGCTCCGCCGCCCGGACGAGGAACCGGTCTCGCCTGCGCCGTCGCCGGCGTTCTGCTGTGCTCCGCGGCTGCGGCGCCGCTCCGCGCCGCCGACCGAGGCGGAGATATCTGGTTCAACCAGATTTCCATCGAACAGGGGCTTTCGCAGAGCATCGTCGAATGCGTCATCCAGGACAAGCGCGGCTTCATCTGGATCGGCACCGAAGACGGCGTGAACATGTACGACGGGTACCGGTGCAGGATCATCCGCAACGATCCCGACGATCCGAACAGCCTGAGCTACAACCAGGTTCTCTCCATCTGCGAGGACCGGCAGGGATATATCTGGTTCGGCACCTTTCACGGCGGACTGAATCGATACGATCCGGTGACGGAGCGTTTCAAGCTCTACCTGCACGACGACGCGGATCCCGCGAGCCTGAGCCACAACTCGATCAACTCGATCTACGAGACGCGGGCGGGCGATCTGTGGGTCGGGACCGACGACGGACTGAACAGATACGACCGCGACGCGGACCGGTTCACGATATTCCGCAACGATCCGGATAATCAGAACAGCCCGAGCCATAATTTCATCCGCCGGATCTGCGAAGCCGGAGCCGGCACGCTGTGGATCGGCACGGACGGGGGCGGCCTGAACCGCTTCGATCCGGCGACGGGCGAATGGACGCGCTTCATGCACGATCCGGCCGATCCCGCGAGCCTGAGCCACAATTCGGTCCGCGCGATCTGCGAAGACCGTTCGGGCGATCTGTGGATCGGCACCGTCGGCGGCGGACTCAACCGCCTCGACCGGCGCTCTGGGAAGTTTCAGCGTTACGTGCACGACGCGAGCGACCCGACGAGCCTGAGCTTCGATCAGGTGTTCGACATCGTCGAGGATCGCTCGGGGGCGCTCTGGATCGGCACCAACGGAGGAGGTCTCGATCTCTTCGATCGAGCGTCGGGATCGTTCTTCCATTACCGCCGCGATCCCAACGATCCCAACAGCCTGAGCTACGACGAGATTCGCGACATCTTCGAGGATCGCTCGAGGATCATGTGGATCGGCACGTACGGCGGCGGCGTCAACACCTTCGACACGAAACGGAAGAAATTTCACGCATACCGTCCGAATCCCTCGAGCCCGAAGAACAGCTTGAGCGCGGAGATCGTCTGGTCGATATACGAGGACGAGCGGGAGATCCTCTGGATCGGCACGCACGGCGGCGGACTCAACAGGCTCGACCGCGCGACGGGGCGGTATACCCACTATCGGCACGATCCGGCCGATCCGAACAGCCTGAGCGGCGATATCGTCCGGATCGTCTATCGCGATCGCTCCGGCGTTTTCTGGATCGGCACGCACGGCGGCGGTTTGTGCAGATTCGATCGCGCGAGCGGCCGCTTCACCGCCTACCGGAACGACCCGAACGATCCGCGGAGCCTGAGTCACGACGAGATACGGTCCATCTACGAGGATCGGCGAGGCGCGCTCTGGATCGGAACGAACGGCGGCGGGCTGAACCGCTTCGACCGCGAATCCGGCGCGTTCACCCGCTACCGGCGAGATCCGAGCGACGCCGGAAGTCTCGCTAACGATTTCGTGCGGACGCTCCACGAGGACGCGACGGGGGCTTTCTGGATCGGCACGCAGGGCGGCGGGCTCGATCGCATGGACCGCGAATCCGGCACGTTCACGCATCATCGCGCCGACCGGAACGATCCGGCGAGCATCAGCAACGATTACATCTTTTCCCTCTACGAGGATTCGCGGGGAGACATCTGGGTCGGCACGTGGGGCGGCGGGCTCAACAGGCTCGACCGCGGCTCGGGCGCGTTCAAGCACTATACGATGAAGGACGGGCTGCCCAACAACTCGATCTACGGCATCCTCGAGGACGGGGGCGGCTATCTGTGGCTCAGCACGAACTACGGTCTCTCGAAATTCGATCCCGTGAGCGGAACGTTCAAGAACTACACCGTCGAGGACGGTCTCCTGAGCAACGAATTCAACGGCGGCTCGTTCTTCGAGAGCGTCAGGGGCGAGATGTTCTTCGGCGGCATCCACGGCTTCAATTCCTTCTTCCCCCACGAGATCAAGGACAATCCCTTCATCCCCCCCGTCGTGATAACGTCTTTTTCGATTCTCAACGCGCCCGCGCAGCTCGACACGCCGATCACCGATCTGCATACGCTGAAGCTCTCGCACCGCGACTATCTCTTTTCGTTCGAGTTCGCCGCGCTGGACTATTCGGCGCCGGGAAAGAACCAGTACGCCTATATGATGGAGGGTCTCGACAAGAGCTGGATACGGACGACCGCCGACAGGCGATACGCGACCTTCACGACGCTGCCCCCGGGACGGTACGTGTTCAAGGTCAAGGGCTCGAACAACGACGGCGTCTGGAACGAATCGCCCGTTTCGATCGCGATCGCCATCACGCCGCCGTACTGGCGGACGCCGTGGTTCCGCCTCGCGGCGGGGCTCGCCGTCGCCGGGATCGCCGCCGTCTTTTACCGGCGCCGGCTCGTCGGCGTCCGGCTCGCCGCGGAGCTGCGGGCGGCGCACCGGGCGCAGATGTCGATCATGCCCCAGAAGGATCCCGAGGTCGCCGGCTTCGACGTCTCGGGGATCTGCCTCCCCGCCCACGAAGTGGGAGGCGATTTCTACGATTATTTCCGGATCGACAAGGACCGCCGCATCTTCGCCGTCGCCGTCGGCGACGTCGCGGGCAAGGCCATGGACGCCGCGATGATATCGGTCATGTCGAGCGGGATGCTCTCCTCGAGGGTCGACGAATCGAAGTCGGTCGCCTCGATCCTGCGCCGCATGAACGGGCCGCTCTTCGAGAAGACGGGGGATTACGTTTTCACGTCCCTCTGCCTTCTCGCGCTCGACGCTGGGGCGCACGAGGCGACCTTCAGCATCGCCGGATTCAACAATCCCTTTCTCAAGTCCGGCCCGTCCGTGCGGTCCCTCGCCGGGCGCGGACCGCAATTGCCGCTCGGCAGCGTCGAGAACGTCGCCTACGAGGAAACGACCGTCCGGATCGAGTCCGGCGACGTTCTCTTCGTCTTCTCCGACGGCCTCGTCGAAGAGCGGAACAAGGGGGGGGAATTCTACGGATTGAAGCGCCTTCGCTCGTTCATCGCGGCTCTCGATACGGGGAAGATGCCGGTGCGGCTGATCAAGGAGTCGATCGTCGCCGACGTGCTCGCGTTCGCGGGAAAGAAGCGCCAGGACGACGACATCACACTCGTCGTCGCGAAGGTGAAATGAACGAGCCCGCTCGCGGGAGGGGGCGCAGTCGCTATCGCTTCATCCCGCGCACGATGACGCTCGCGGCGGGGCCGTCCTCGCCGAAGCCTTCCATCGGATAGATCCTCTCCTCGATAACTTCCACTCCCTCGAACCCCGCCTCGCGGACGAAGCGCAGGTACTCCTCTTTCGGCGAGGCGTTCGCGACGCACGCGACGAGCATCTCGTCCGAATTCCGCAGGGCGTCGGGGAGCGCGCGCAGAAGGACGATATCCGACACGACGAGCCTCCCGCCCGAGCGCAGCACCCGGTACGCCTCCCGGAACACCCGCGCCTTGTCCGGCGAGAGGTTCACGACGCAGTTCGAAATGACGATGTCGACGGAGCCGTCCGCCGCGGGCAGGTTCTCTATCTCGCCGAGCCGGAACTCGACGTTCTCGAATCCGCCGTCGGAGGCCGCGCGCCGGGCGCGGTCGATCATCTCGGGGGTCATGTCGACGCCGACGACGCGGCCGGTCGTTCCGACCGCCTTGGCCGCGATGAAGCAGTCGAGACCGGGGCCGGATCCGAGATCCAGAACCGTCTCCCCCGCCGCGGGCTTCGCGCGGGCGATCGGATTGCCGCAGGCGAGACCGGCGATCGCGGCGTCGGGAAGTCCGGAAAGCTCCTCGGCGGAATAGCCGGTCTTCTCCAAGAACGACTCGGCAGTCTCGCCGCCTCCGCAGCAGGAGCTTCCGCACGAGCACGATTCGCGGGCGATCTTCGCGTATCCCTCGCGCACGGTCTTTCGTATCTTTTCGTTTTCCATGTCCTCTCCTCGTCGCCGCGAGCTCACGATCTCATGCCCCGCAGCCGCGCCCGTGTCCGTGATGGCCGCAGGAGTTGTCGGCGTTGAGCTCCTCGAGAGCCCCTTTCTTCAAGGCCTCGACGTTGTCGCGGACGGTGCCGGCCGTCGAACGGTACACCCGTATGCCCGCCTCGTTCAGCCGCTCGACCGCCCTCGCGCCGATGCCGCCGACGATAATCGCGTCTATCTTCTTTCCCGCGAGCCCCTCGAGAGGCCGGCACATGCCGTGGTCGTGATGCCGGTCCCCGTTATCGACGACCTGGGACTCGCCCGACTCGGTGTCGACGAACATGAACCGCTCGGCCGATCCGAAATGCCCGTACGGCTCTCCGTCCATGCCGCGCACGTCGTTCACGGGAATGCAGATCTTCATGCTTTCCTCCCTTATTTCCGTTCGCCCTGATCGAACATATCCTTCATCATGGGACCGAGCATCGTGCGGACGCCGTCGGCGAGACTCTCCGCCTTGATGAGCGTGAGGCAACAGTGTCCGCCGCCGCCGCGGCCCCCGTGCCCGCCGTGAAAGACGATGGCGAGCTTGTCCCCCGCGCCGATCCCGGCGCGCTCGCGCACGTCCTTCGGCAGAACGAGCTGGCCGCGATCGTCCACCGAGACGACCGCCTCGATGCGGCAGCAGTCGAGGCCTCCGCCGCCGCCCCTTTCCCGGCTTCCCCTCGTTCCGCAGCATCTCCCGCGGCTGATTCCCGAACCTTTGTCGCTCATACGGCCTCCTTCGCGCGCCCGTCCGGAGGACGGGCCATAGGTGCATAATATTCAGAATAATATGAATTGTCTGATTTGTCAACAGAAAGGGGAGAACGCCCCGGGCCGTGAGACGAGACGGCGCACTACAAGGTCGCGAACCGTTTTTTCGCGTCGACGAGCTGCGGCAGGTCTTCGTCCGCCTCGGACCACATCTCGAGGAACCTCGCGTATTCCTTCTTCGCCTCGGCGGGGCGCTTCATCTCTTCGTAGATTTTCCCGAGCTCGTAGTGCGAGAGGGCGTGGCCGCCGTGTATCCGCAACATCTCCGTATGCGCTTCCACCGCTTTCTCGAGGCGGCCGTCCAGACGATACCCCTCGGCGAGGGCGGTCCGGTAGTCGATATCGGCCGAGCCGAACGTGAAAACGGCGATCTTCCTCAGTTGCCCGAGAAATTCGAGGGCGCTCTTCGGGTCACCATCGGCAAGGGCCGCCAAAGCGCGGATTTCGAGCGCGTCGTAGCTCGCCATCGGACCCACTTCAAGCTCCATTTCCGAAAGCCGTTCGGCGATCGTTTTCGCGCCCTCGGTATCGCCCAGCATCGCGAGCGCTCTGCCGATCGGTCGCGGATAGGCGTCCCCTTGCGCCCCGCCCCATTTTTCGAAGAGATCACGAACTTCTTCCGCGCGATTCATCGCTATGAGAAGCCGGAATATCGGATGACTGATCTTGGAAAGCGCGATCTTGTCCCCGATGAGATCGCGAGCGTCGCCGTGCCGGCCCGCCTCGACATACAGATAGGCGAGACACAGCTGAAATGGACAGAAATACGTCAGATTGAACCGCTCGCCCGCGCTCAGGGCCTCCTGCGCGACGGCCTTCTCGAATATCGCTATGGCGCTCTTCAGCTCGCCTCGCTGATAGGCGCAATATCCCGGGATCTCGGGACAACACGCCGGATCCATCGCTACGGCCCTGTCGCAGACCGCTTGTGCGCTGTCCGTCTTCCCCAATGCGAGAAAACTCTCGGCCACCGCCTCCAGGTTCTCGGAATCGGCCGGATGTCTGCCGGCCCACGATTGCGCCGCGCGAAGCGCCTCTTCCGCCCGGCCCGCCAATCGCAGTGATTCGGAATAGACCGGGCCGCCGAAACTCGGCTCGTCGGGATAGAGCCTTTGCGCATCCTCGGCCACTTGCAGCGCCTCGTGAATGTGCCACCGCCAGACGAGCAGCCCGACCAGATCGATCAGCACCTCGCGATCGTCCGGCCAGTTATTTCGCGCTTCCCGAAGGATTTCGATGGCCTCCACCGCCGAGCCGGACAAATTCTCGCGCTGAGCGTCGACTCGCATCCTGTCCCGCGTGCCCAGCCGCGATTGCAGTCCGGCGGCCTTTTCCGCATAGTCCACGGCCCGGCGCCAGCCGTTCGGCATGAAGACATTCGTCAGCCTCGAAAGCTCGTAGTACGCGAGAGCAAAGGTCGTATCGAGCGCAACGGCCTTTTCGATCTCCTCAATCGCATCCTTGCCGCGACCTTCTTCTTTCGCCAGCAATCCCGCCATGTAATGCAGGTAGGCGCGCGGGTTCGCGGTCGTGATGCTCTCGACCGATGCTGCGGCGCTCGCCGGCTTGACGCCGCACGCGCGGGCGATCCTCGGAAGCGCATCGGCGATGACTCGATTCGCTATTCCCATGAAGCTCGTTCCCTCGGCGCGACCGGCCCCCACGTTCTCGCCGCTTCGTGCATCCACGAGCCGCCATCGCACCGATTGCCCCGCTCCCGAACCCTCGATCGTTCCCACGAGAAAGAGCGTCGCCTTGACATTTCGCGCGAGCTCGAAGATCTGGCTGTCGTCGATCGCACCGCGCGGCGAGCCGAAGAGCCGCCGCCGAAGATCATGCAGAAGCTCGGAGCTCACGACGCGAACGATATCAGCCTGAATAAGACCCGTGCTCACGAGCTCGGTGATCCCCATCGAAGTTGCCGGATCGGCCGGCGTCGCCAGATCTCGAAAATCCATCACCGCGAGCGAGTACTGCGTCGCATCCGGAGGCGACGTCCGGAGACGGGCAATGAGAACCGACGCCGCGGCGACGAGAGCCACGACCGAAGCCACCGCCGCCGCACGCTGCCACGGACGCGCGCGTCTCCAGAGGCGCTTGAGCCCCCTCGCGGGTACGGCCTTCCCCGCCGGGAGGGCGGCGTTGTCTCGGGCAAGCGCGTCGAGGTCCGCCACGAGCTCCTCCGCCTTCTGGTATCTCCTCGCCGGATCCTTCGAAAGCGCCTTGGCGACGATCCCGTCGAGACCGGCGG
>JAGUZZ010000240.1:0-8130 GCA_020060525.1 bacterium
CGGTGTCCGCGAGAGCCGAATCGGCGTAGGCGCGAAGCCGCGCGGCGAGCTCAGCCTCGTCGAGCGCCCGCAGCTCGTGAAGCGCCCCCAGCACCTGCGGAGACCGGGGATAGCGCTCGACGAGCGCGCGGAACCTCGCGACCGCCGAATCGGGACGCTCGAGACGATGCCGCTCTATCCATGCCGCCGCGTAGGCCGCGCGCGGCGCGACCGCGGCCGAGGGAAAGCTGTCGAGCACGGCCGTGTATCCCTCGAGCGCCTTCGCGGCGTCTCCGAGCCTCAAGAGCTCTATCTCCGCGGCCATGAAGATCTTCTCCGCGGCCTGATCCGGCGTCTCTCCGGCGGCGGAAGCGCGCCGCAGGTCCATCAGGCGCTTCAGGCTCGCGCTCTTCTCGAGCGCCTCGGCCGCGAAGTCGGAGTTCGCGAACTCGCCGCCGACCTTCGAGAAGGCCGCCTCCGCGGCCCGCAGCGAATCGAGCCGCTCGTCGTAGAGAACCCCCTTGCGGTAGTACGCCTCGGCGGAGAAGAGGGATTTCGGATAGCGGGAGATGACGTCGTCGTACACGGCGAGCGCGGCCCCGAGGGAATCCATGCACTCGTACCCCGCCGCCCGCGCGAGCATCACGGGCGGCGCCTCCTGAGCCGCCGTCGCCTTCACGAGGAGATCCGTCGTGATGGCGAGCGACTCCCCGCATCTGCCCGTCCGCGCGTAGCACTCCCCGAGCCGCAGCGAGATGCGGTAGCGGCGCTCCCAGGGAAGCCCCTTCCGCAGCACCCGCTCGAAGTTCGCGGCGGCCCGTTCGTAGTCGCCCCGCTCGTAGAAGAGCTCGGCGCTGCGCACGCGGGCCTCGTCGATGAGCTCGGCCTTCGCCCCGGCCTCGACCACGCGCTCGTAGTAGGCGATCGCCTCCTCGTCCTCGCCGAGCGCCCGCTTGATGTCGCCGCCGAGGAAGAACGTCTCGAAGATGAGCTCGTGCCGCGGGTGGTCCGCGACGAAACGCTCCACGTCGGCGAGCGCCGGCTCGTACTCCTGCTTCCCGTAGCGCGCGACGGCGAGCCAGTGCCGCGCCTGCGGCGCGTAGTCGCTCTTCGGGAAGTTCGTGAGTATCTCCTGAAACTTCCTCGCGCTCTTGTCGTGCTCCCCCTGCCGCAGCAGCGCCATGCCCATGAGAAACACCGCGTCGTCGACCCAGCGGCTCTTCGGATACTCCGTGATCACCTTCGCGCACTTCTCGACGACCTTCTGGTACTTCTCCCGCCGTTCGCGCTCCGAGGCGGCCGCGCCCGTGGTTTTTTCCGCGTCGCGGTAGATCTTCCGGGCGTTGTAGAGGGTGTTGTAATAGGCGCACGAGAGAGGGCCCGCGGCCGCGCAGAGCGCGATCGCGGCGGCGAGGATCGGTCTCTTTCGCACTCTCATGGAGCGGCTCCCCGTCCGGCGCGTCCGTCCGGCGCGCCCTCCGCGGCCGTTCCGCGGCGGGCGCGGGTCGATGCCGCGCTCAGCCCATTATAGCGCTTCGCCATTTGCCCTCAAGGAAAATGCCCTGCACTCTCCCCGTGAAGGCCGCCCCGACGAGCGGCGTGTTCTTCGAGCGCGAGCGGATGAGCGCGCGGTCGAAGGTCCACTCCTCCTCGGGGTCGATGAGGACGAGATCGGCCGGAGCCTCTTTCTTGATGCAGCCGCCGGGCAGCTCGAGCGCCTCGGCGGGGCGGACGGTTAGGAACCGCACGAGATCGAGCAGGTCGACGATACCCGTCTTCACGAGCCGCGTGTGGAGCTGGGCGAACGCGGTCTCGAGCCCGATCATGCCGGGGGGCGCCTCGTCGAACTCGACGTCCTTGTCGATCTCGGTGTGAGGGGCGTGATCGGTCGCGATGCAGTCGATCGTTCCGTCGAGGAGACCGGCGCGGAGCGCGTCGATGTCCTTCCGGCCGCGGAGCGGCGGCTGCACCTTGAGGTTCGTGTCGTAGCTTTCGAGGAGCGAGTCGTCGAGCGTGAGGTGGTGCGGCGTCGCCTCGGCCGTCACGCGCACGCCGCGCTTCTTCGCGCGCCGGATGAGATCGACCGAGCCGGCGGTCGAGACGTGCGCCACGTGGAGGTGCGCGCCGGTGAGGGCGGCGAGCATGATATCGCGCGAAACGGCGATCTCCTCGGCGGCGGCCGGGTCGCCGCGGAGCCCGAGCCGCGTCGAATGGTACCCTTCGTTCATGAGGGACGACTGCGCGAGGAACGAGTCCTCGCAGTGCGCGATCACGGGGAGCCCGTGCTGGCCCGCGTACTCGAGCGCCGTGCGCATCGTCTGGCTGTTCGTCACCCAGCGGCCGTCGTCGCTCAGGGCCGAGACGCCCGCGTGCTTGAGGAGACCGTACTCGTTGACGATCTCCCCCCCGAGCCCCTTCGTGAGGGCGCCCGCTATGTAGAGGCGGCAGTTGCCGACGAGGGAGGCGCGGCGCGCGAGGTACTCGACGACGCTCGGATCGTCGATCGCGGGGTTCGTGTTCGCCATGCAGAGGACGGCCGTATAGCCGCCCGCGGCGGCCGCCGCGGTGCCCGTCTCGATCGTCTCCTTCTCCTCGTAACCCGGCTCGCGCAGATGCGCGTGCACGTCGACGAACCCCGGGGCGAGGACGAACCGTTCCGCCTCGAGCACGGGGAGATCGGTGTCGACGCTCTTCTGCCAGACGATCTCGGAGATCGCTCCCCGCTGCACGCACACCGAACCGACGCGCATCCGCTCCGCGGAGGGGTCGGCGATCCGGGCGCCCACGATCCAGAATTCACGTTTGTCCTTCCAGTCGATCATCGCCTCTCCTCCGTCCTATTGCAGCGCGCCCGCGTCGAGACTTCCCCCGGCGAGCAGAAAGAGAACCGCCATCCTGACCGCGACGCCGTTCGTAACCTGCTCGAGAATGACGGCGCGGTCCCCGTCCGCGACGTCCTGTCCGATCTCGACCCCCCGGTTCATCGGCCCGGGATGCATGACGATGCAGTGCTCGGGGGCGTGCGAGAGGACCTCGGCGGTGACGCCGAAGACGTCGAAGTACTCCCGCATGCTCGGGAACAGGCGCGCCTTCTGGCGCTCGAGCTGCACGCGAAGGATGTTGATCGCGTCCGCCTCGGCGATCGCCGCGCGGATGTCGTGCTCGACCGTCACGCCGCCCTCGCCGAGCTCCTCGACGTCCGCGGGCATCATCGTCGCGGGACCGCAGACGGTCACCGAGGCGCCGAGCTTCGTGAGCCCCCAGATGTTCGACCGCGCGACGCGGCTGTGCATGATGTCGCCGACGATCGTCACGCGCTTGCCGGCGAAGGTTTTCCACCGCTGACGCAGCGTCATCATGTCGAGGAGCGCCTGCGTCGGGTGCTCGTGCTGCCCGTCGCCCGCGTTGATGATCGAGGCGTCGAGGAACCTCGCGAGGTACCGGTGCGCGCCGGACGAGCCGTGGCGCATGACGACCATGTCGACCTTCATCGCCTGTATGTTCTCGACGGTGTCGCGGAGCGTCTCCCCCTTGGCGACCGAGGAGCCCTGCTTCGAGAAGCTCACGCTGTCGGCGCTCAGCCGCTTCTCGGCGAGCTCGAAGCTGATCCGCGTGCGCGTGCTCGGCTCGTAGAAGAGGTTCGCGATCGTCTTGCCGCGGAGCGCGGGAACCTTCTTGATCGGCCGCTCGGAGATCTCCTTGAACGTGTCGGCGGCGTCGAGGATGGCGGTGATCTCCTCGGCCGCGAGCTCCTCGAGCCCGAGAAGGTGTTTTCGATTGAACGGCACGGTCCCTCTACCCCCTTGTTCGAAGCGTGTTTCGCCGGCGTTCCGGAGCGGCTCCGGGGGCCCGCTCCGGAACGGCCCGCGATCCTCGCGCTACTTCTTCTTGCCGCAGCCTTTCCTCATCGGCTTCTTCGCGGCGCCGCAGCCGGTCTTTTTCGACGCTGCCTTCTTCTTCGGTTTCGCCGGGGCCATCTCCGCTCCTTTCTCCGCCGGCGGCGCCGGCGGCTCCTCCATGATCTCCCCGAGCACGACCTCTTCGCGGCCGTCCGTTTCCTCGAGGAGGACTTCGACCGTCTCCCCCTTCGCCGTCGGCACGTTCTTGCCGACGAAATCCGCGCGTATCGGCAGCTCGCGATGGCCGCGGTCGACGAGCACGGCGAGCTGGATCGCGCCCGGCCGGCCGAAGTCGATGAGCTCGTCGAGCGCGGCGCGGATCGTCCGCCCCGTGTAGAGCACGTCGTCGACGAGAACGATCACGCGGCCCGTGATGTCTTCCTTTATATTGGTCTCTCCGACGATCGGCATCTGCGCGGCCATCTGGAGATCGTCGCGGTAGAGCGTGATGTCGATGACGCCGACGGGGACCCGCACGCCCTCGAAAAGCTCGATCTCCCGGGCGATGCGCTCGGCGAGCGGCACGCCGCGCTTGCGCACGCCGACGAGGATGAGGTTCTCGACCCCCCGGTTGCGCTCGATGATCTCGTGGGCGATGCGCACGATCGTCCTGCGTATCTGGGCGCGGTCCATGACCGTCGATTTCGGCTTGATCCTCAAGATTCGAACCTCCTTGGGCGCGGCGCGGGCGGGCGAAAAAAAACCACCCGGCCGGAGAGGGAGGGTGGAATATCCGCTCTTTCCTTTCCTGGCCTCCCGGGCCAGATTAAAAGGCCGATTGTCGGCCGGATGCTAGCGCACCGTCCCGCGGCGCGCAAGCATTATTTGGCGCTCCCTTTTTTAACGCGCCGCCCGCGGGCGCCCGACCACGTTCCGAACCGGTTCTCCCGGCGCGCACCGCGCGCTCACCCCGACGCGAGCAGAACGATCGCGGCGGACGCGAGGACGAGACCCGCGAGCCCGAAGCGTCCGGGACGCTCGCGCCAGATCGCGTAACCGAGCGCCGTGGAGCCGGCGATGACGGCGAGGTTGATGAAGGGGAACGCGATGGAGGCGCCGACCGTGCGCAGGGCGAGGAGCGTGAAAACGGTGCTCCCGAGGTTCGGGACGCCGAGGAGAAGGCCGAGCGCGAACGTCCGGCCGTCCGGGCGGACGCGCCTCGCGGCGACGATCGCCCACGTGAGAACCGCCGCCGTCGTGAAGAGGATCCACGTGAACGCGGCCCGGTCCGCCCCGCCCGACGTCTCGCGAAACGCCTTGAGGAGGACGTCGCCGGTTCCGAGCGCGAGAAAGAGCGCGAGCATGAGCCCCCCGTAACGGACGCCGACGCGCACGCCGCCCGAGGAGACGCCGAGACCGAAGAGCCACATCGCGGCGACGCCGAGAAGGATGCCGCCCCACTGCGCGGGGCCGGGCGCCTCGCGCCAGAGGAGTATCGAGACGACGACGGGAATGATGACCGAGAGGCGGGCCACCGTGACCGGCACGGCGAGCGGACCGCGCGCGATCCCCGCCATGAGGAGGAGAAAGCCGAGCACGTACACGGCGCCCGAAGCGCACCCGAGCGCGACGACCGCCGCGTCCGGCGCGGCGGGAATCGCGCCGGGCATGATCGCGGAGACCGCCGCGGCCGTGAGATAGTTCGCCCCGGCGATCACGACGCGGTCTCCGCCCCTCCCCTCGTTGACCTTGAGGATGAGAGCGATCGAGATGGAGCAGAGCGCGGCGGGAAGCAGCCAGATCAATTGCCGCCCCTCGCGAACTGTTCGCCGAAGTACCGCGCGGTGAGCGGCTCGCCCGTGGCGTAGGCGACGTGCTCGTTCCACGGCGCGACGTTGCCCGGCTTGAAGTAGATCTCGCGGAACCACTCGCCGACGGCGGCGCTGCCGTACACCCCGGCGACCGTTTGATCCTTCAGCAATCCGGCGTGCACGTAGTGGTGGACCTGCGAGGCGACGAGCTCGCCGAGCATGTAGTTGTGGTAGTAGACCGGGCTCATCACCATGTGGATCTTCGTCGCCCAGTCGGGCATGTCGCGGCCCTCGGGCCGCTTCACGAACTGGTAGCGCTCCACGAGATCCCACCAGAGCGCGTTGAGATTCTGATCGGGGTCGCGGTAGAGCTGCCGCTCGAAGTGGAACATCACCTGGCTCCACCGGGCGAATATGAGCTGCTTGAGGCGCAGCGAGCGTTCGATCGCGGGGGCGATCCGGGCGAGCTCCTCGTCGCCGATGCCGAGCGCCGCCTTCATCCACGCCGGATCCTGCGAGAGACGCCCGAAGAACTCGGCGGCGGCCTCGGTGAGACAGCTCGCCGGATAGCTCCGGAGGAGGAAGGGAAGATCGCGGTCGATGTACTTGTCGTACGTCGCGTGTCCGAGCTCGTGGAGGATCGTCTCCATCCAGTAGCCGTTGTTCTTCATGTTGGCGAGAATGCGGATGTCCCCCGCGCGGTCGATGTCGGTGCAGAAGGCGTGCGGGTTCTTGCCGGGACGCTCGTAGAGGTCGCTCCGCGCGATGATGTCGTCGACCGGCATGCCGATGCCGGCGTAGAACGTCTTCGCGATCTCGACGGCGTCCGCGCGCGCGTAGAGGGCGTCGAGGTTCAGCTCGCCGACCTGCGGGAGCTCCTGAAAATACGGATCGTGGTAATGCCACGGCCGCAGGTCCTCGACCTTCACGCCGTAGGCCTTCGCGAGATCCCGGTCGAGCGCCGCCTTCTCGGCGAGGAACGGCTCGCGCGTCATCTCGTCGAGCTCGGCGAACACGCGGACGAGCTCCTCCTCGCTCTGCTCGCCGATCGTGAGCGACATCGTGTAGTAATCCTCGAAGCCCGCCGAGCGGGCGGACTCGTTGCGGAGCTTCACGAGCGCGATGAGATCGTCTCGGACGAGCGGACCGACGCTCTTGCTCGCCTCCCACGTCGCGCGCCGCTTCGCGCTGACGCGCTCTTCGCCGAGGATGCGGTACACCTCGTTCGTGTTGATCGTGTCGGCGCCGACGACGGGCTTGAACACGGTGAATTTATTCTCGGCCGCGCTCGCGAGATCGAGGATCCGCTCGAGGAGGAGCGAATCGGTCTGGTTGCCGAGGTATCGCAGGTACAGGATGTCGGCCGTGCGCCGCAGCAGCGGATCGGCGAGCTTTCCGGACTCCTTCGCCCTCTTCACGAAGGCGAAATCCTCCGCGTCGGTGTAGAGCTTCTCGAGCCGAAGCTGCGCCTCGGCGTAGCGCTTGTAGTCCTCTTCCGCGCCGGAGTTGGCCGCCCGCCAGTAGGCGAGGTTCGCCTCCTTTTCGACGGGCTCGAGCGCGGCGACGTGCGAGGCGACGAAATCCTTGAATTCCATCTCAACACCCTTCGAGCACGAGAGTAACGAAACGAGCGCGAGCAGCGCCGGAACGGCGCCGGCGGCGCGGAGAATAGCCTTCATGGTCCATTCCTCCATCCCTTGCGGATCGAACGCTCCTCGAAACCGCCCGTGAAAACGGCGAGCCCTTCGCGCCACGGGGACGCGAAAGAGTAACGAGGATACACGAGCGGAGAGACGCCGGCAAGAGCGCATTGAACCGGTCCCGCGGCGCGGCGATCAGCGGGAGAGGGGGACGACGCGGTCGCAGAGCGGCTCGAGGAGCCGGGGGTCGTGAGAGGCGGCGACGATCGTCGTTCCGGCGGCGCGCAGCCGGGCGAGGAGATCGAGGAGGCGCGCGCGGGAGGCGCCGTCGAGAAATATCGTCGGCTCGTCGAGGAGCAGGAGCTCGGCGCCGATGACGAGCGCCGAGGCGACGGCGACGAGCCGCTTCTCCCCCTGCGAGAGGCCGAAGGGGTTTCGATCGAGAAACGCGGCCGGAGGAAGCCCCGCGGTTTCAAGGGCCGCGGCGACGGACGCCTCGAGCCCGCGTCCTCCGTGGAAGGCGCGCCGCGAGAGCGCGATCTCCTCGCGGACGGTCGGGGCGAAGAAGCCGTCCTCGGGGCTCTGAAAGAGGAAGGCGAACCGGCCGACGGGAGCGTCGCGCCGGGAGCGGATGCGGACGCCGAGCACGGCCGCCGATCCCTCGAGCGGCGGCAGGAGTCCGGCGCATCCGAGAAGGAGCGTCGTCTTGCCCGAACCCGAAGGTCCGGCGACGCCGACCGACTCCCCGCGCCGTATCGAGAGCTCGGAGACCGGAAGGGAGAACCCTTTGCCGCGCGAGAACGTCGCGCCGCGTATATCGACGGACGCGGCCGCCTCCGCGCTCCCGCCCCCCGGCGCTCC
>JAGUZZ010000317.1:0-3841 GCA_020060525.1 bacterium
CTTCGCCGGGACGACGTGGTTCGCCGCGTGGCTCTTCACGATCGCGTTCCTGAAGCTCACCTTCTGGAAGGCGGTGTTCGCGATCGTGATCTGGCCGTACTATCTCGGGGTCTTTTTCCGGAAGTAGCGCCGCCGGGAGCCGGCGCGCCGGAAAACCGCTCGCACAAGGAGAGAAGATGCAGCCGTTTCCGAAGCTGCTCGTCGAGACGGCGGGGATCGAGATTCCGCTCGTCGGATTCTACGACGCCCCCGATGCCAAGCCATTCGAGCCCCTCGTCGTTCCGAAGAGCGGCGCGCACGCGTGCGTCTTCGCGTTCTACAAGAGCTGGCTCGCGGGAAAAACCCTTCTCGTGACGAAGGAGAGCTACGGCTGCGGCGGCGCGGGCAGAGCGTGGTGCGGGATCGAAACCCGTTCGCGCGAGGAGTTCGTGCGATTTCTCGCCGACGAGGAGGGGCTCAAGGCCTCGCGCGATCTCATGAACCGCTGGCTCGACGCGAGCCCTCCGTACCGGCAGGAGCATCCGAACCTGCTCGTCGGCCCGCTGCGCGCCGACCAGTACCGCTATCTCAAGACCGTGACCTTCTACGTCAACCCCGATCAGCTCGCGCTGCTCGCCATCGGCGCGCAGTACGAGAGCGCGCCGGAGGATCCGCCGCCGGTGATCGCGCCCTTCGGCTCGGGGTGCGGGCAGATGGTCGGCGTCTTCAAGGACCTCGGCGTCGCCCAGGCCGCGATCGGCTCGACCGACATCGCGATGCGGCAGTATCTTCCGTCCGACGTGCTCGCGTTCACCGCGACCAAGCCGATGTACGAGCGGCTCGCGGCGCTCGACGAGAGGAGCTTTCTCACGAAACCCTTCTGGAAACGGCTGCGGGCGGCTCGGACGAAGGGCTAGAACGTTTCACGGCGATCGCCGCCGCGCGACCGTTTGCCGGCGTGATTGACCTTTAGACGTCCACATGGTCAACGGGCCGGCGCCGTCGCGCTCTAGACGTGAAGAAAAAAGCCCCCTGCCGCGCGAGGCGGCGGGGGGCTTCTCGTTTCACCTTCGAACCGGGCTCAGCGCTTCGGCAGCACGCTCTCGAGAGGCGTGTATTTGAGCTTGAACGCCTTCGCCACGGCCTCGTCGTTCACGGTGCCCTTCAGCATGTTGATGCCGGTCCAGATGGTTCGGTCGGCGCGGGCCGCCTTCGCGTACCCCAGGTCGGCGATCTTCACCGCGTAGGGGAGCGTCGCGTTCGTGAGGGCGATCGTGGAGGTCCGGCACACGGCCCCCGGCATGTTCGCCACGCCGTAGTGGACGACGCCGTCGACGAAGTAGACCGGGTCGGTGTGGTACGTGGCGTGGATCGTCTCGATGCAGCCGCCCTGGTCGACCGCGACGTCCACGATGACCGCTCCCTTTTTCATGGTCTTGATCATCGGGCGCGTCACGAGGCGCGGGGCCTTGGCGCCCGGAATGAGGACGGCGCCGACGAGAAGGTCCGCGCTCGCGACCATGCGGCGGACGTTCGCCGGATTCGACATGAGGACGGTGACGTTCGCGGGAAGAACGTCGCTCAGGTAGCGCAGCCGCTCGAGGTCGATATCGAGGATCGTGACCTTGGCGCCGAGGCCTGCGGCCATCTTCGCCGCGTGGGTGCCGACGACGCCGCCGCCGAGGATCACGACGTGCGCGGGCTCCACGCCCGGCACGCCGCCGAGGAGGACGCCCATGCCGCCCATCGGGCGCTCGAGGTACTTGGCGCCTTCCTGGATCGCCATGCGGCCGGCGACCTCGCTCATCGGCGTGAGAAGCGGAAGCTTGCCGTCGCGCACCATCGTTTCGTAGGCGATGGCGACGGCGCCCGTCTTCAGCATCCCCATCGTGAGGGGCTTGCTCGAGGCGAAGTGGAAGTAGGTGAACACGATCTGATCCTTGCGGATCATCTTGATCTCGGGGGCCTGCGGCTCCTTGACCTTTATGATCATGTCGGCCTTGCGGAAGACCGCGCGCGCGGACGGGACGATCGTCGCGCCCGCGGCCCGGTAGTCGGAATCGGGGAAGCCGCTCCCGACACCGGCGCCCTTCTCGACGAGCACTTTGTGCCCGTGCTTGCGCAGCATCTCGGCCCCGACGGGGAGGAGACTCACGCGGTACTCGGCCTTCTTGATCTCTTTCGGCACGCCGATAATCATCGTTTCACCTCGTGGCTGGGGTTAGTGGCGGAAAGGCCTTTTTGAAATAAGCGATAGCAGCTCCTCGAATTCACTGGATAATATAGCCCAACAAGCGGCCGTTTCAAATCAATTTTGCGGGAATTTATAAGGAATCCGGAAAAGCGCCCTTGACACCCCGGCGGCTCGTTCTATATACTTTTTTAGCCGTTTTAGCCCGATTCGGCGGTTTTTTCGTTTCGCGAGCGGCGCCCGGAAGGGCGCTTGTCATTTCGAGGTCTTCCCTCAAAAGGAGGCGAGCAGTATGCCAGTGGATGCCGTCAGCGCCTTCATGGAGAAGGTAAAGGCGCGCGACCCCGATCAGCCCGAGTTCCATCAGGCGGTTCACGAGGTCGTCTCGTCCCTCATGCCCTTCATCCAGAAGAATCCCAAGTATCAGAAGCACCTGATTCTCGAGCGGATCGTCGAGCCCGAGCGCGTGATCATGTTCCGCGTGCCCTGGGTGGACGACAAGGGCGATATCCGCGTCAACCGCGGCTTCCGCATCGAGATGAACAGCGCGATCGGCCCCTACAAGGGCGGGCTCCGCTTCCATCCGACCGTCAACCTCGGCATCCTCAAGTTCCTCGCCTTCGAGCAGGTCTTCAAGAACTCGCTCACCACGCTCCCGATGGGCAGCGGCAAGGGCGGCAGCGATTTCGATCCGAAGGGCAAGAGCGACAACGAGGTCATGGCGTTCTGCCAGTCCTTCATGTGCGAGCTCTTCCGGCACATCGGCGCCGACACGGACGTCCCGGCGGGCGACATCGGCGTGGGCGGACGCGAAATCGGCTACCTCTTCGGCATGTACAAGAAGCTGCGCAACGAGTTCACCGGCGTCCTCACCGGCAAGAAGCTCAACTGGGGCGGCAGCCTCATCCGTCCCGAGGCCACCGGCTACGGAACGGTCTACTTCGCCGAGGAGATGTTCAAGACCCGCGGCCAGTCGATCCAGGGCAAGACCGTCGCGATCTCCGGCTCCGGCAACGTCGCCCAGTACGCGACGGAGAAGTGCCTCGATCTCGGCGCCAAGCCCGTGACGCTCAGCGACTCGAACGGCACGATCTACGATCCGGCCGGCATCGACCGCGAGAAGCTCGCGTGGATCATCGACCTCAAGGAGGTCAAGCGCGGCCGTATCGCCGAGTACGCGAAGAAGTTCCCGAAGGCCGAGTACTTCGAGGGCAAGCGTCCGTGGCACGTCAAGTGCGACGCGGCGCTCCCCTGCGCGACTCAGAACGAGGTCGACGAGAACGACGCGAAGACGCTCGTGAAGAACGGCTGCGTCTGCGTGTCGGAAGGCGCCAACATGCCGAGCACCCCGGGCGCCGTCGACGTGTTCATCGGCGCCAAGATCCTCTACGGCCCCGGCAAGGCCGCGAACGCGGGCGGCGTGTCGACGAGCGGGCTCGAGATGTCGCAGAACAGCCTGCGCCTCTCGTGGAGCCGCGAAGAGGTCGACCAGCGCCTGCACGGCATCATGAAGGCCATCCACGCCCAGTGCGTCGAGCACGGCAAGGAAGGCGGCTTCGTCAACTACGTGAACGGCGCGAACGTCGCCGGCTTCATCAAGGTCGCAGACTCCATGATCGATCAGGGCGTCGTCTGACGTCTTCGGCCGATCGATTCGCGACGCGAACGGGC
>JAGUZZ010000194.1:0-19359 GCA_020060525.1 bacterium
CCGCCGCCACGGGGAACGCCGTCGCCGCCCTGGAGGTGCAGGGGACCCGATACATCGACTACCTCGTGCCGGGGCTCCTCGCCATGGACATCATGAGCTCCGTCCTCTGGGGCATCGGGTGGGTGCTCATCGAGATCCGCATCAAGAAGCTTTTGCGCCGCATGGCCGCGACTCCGATGCGCAAGTCGATGTTCCTCTTCTCGCACTTCGCGGCGCGTCTCATCGTGAACGCGATCGAATTTCTCGCGCTCTTCCTCTTCGCGCGCTGGTATTTCGGCGTGAAGGTGCAGGGGAGCGTGCCCGCGCTCGTCGCCGTATTCATCGCGGGAAGCATGGCATTCACCGGCATCGCGATCTTCGTCTCCTCCCGCACGGCCAACCCGCGCGCCGGCAACGGGCTCATCAACGCCGTCACCTTCCCGATGATGCTCCTCTCGGGCATCTTTTTCAGCTACAACCACTTCCCCGAATGGTCGATACGGTTCGTCAAGCTCCTTCCGCTCACGATGCTCGCCGACTCCATGCGGAGCATCTTCAACGAGGGGGCGGGCTTCGCCGAGGTCGGCGTCCCCGCGCTGATACTCGCCGCGGTCGGCGTCGTGTTCTTCGCGGCCGGCATGAGGATCTACAAATGGTACTGATCCGCCGCGTCTGCTATATTCCGGTCATGCGGGCACGGCGGCTTTCGAACTGCGCATACATCCTCGTCGCGCTTCTGTCGGCGCCGTTGTGCGTCCGCGCGACGGCGCCCGCCGACACCCTCTCCCGCGAAGGCGCTCTCAAGGTCTACCTCGAGGGATACTCGTCGAGCTACGTGAAGGACAACGTCCCCTTCGTGAACTACGTCCGCGACCCGCGCGCGGCCGAGCTCCACGTCATCGTGAGCTATATCAGCGCGGGCTCGGGGGGCGGGGAATACAGCATCGAGCTGCTGGGGCGCGGGCGGTTCGCCGGCATGAACGACACCCTCCGTTACTACTCGGGCCCGACCGAGATCGAGGACGATACGAAACAGGCTGTCGTCCGCACCCTCAAGATGGGGCTCATGCGGTACGTGGCGCGCACGCCGTTCGCCGGCGACATGCGGATCGATTGCGAGCGGGCCGCGCCGCCCCGCGCGGTCGTCGACCGCTGGGACGGCTGGGTCTTCCGGACCGGGGCGAGCGGCGGGCTCTCGGGGAGCCAGCTCGAGAACGATTACAACGTCGGCGCATCCCTTTCCGCCGCGCGCGTAACGGAAAAGCTCAAGATCGACGCGGCCGCGACGCTCAGCTATCGCGAGGACGAGACGGCGCTCACCGCGCGCACCATTCATACGATCCGAAGGATTAATCAGATGAACGCGCTCGCCGTTGCGAGCGTCACCGGCCGCTGGTCGGCGGGGGGGTACGCGTCGGCGCGCTACACGACGACGGGGAACGTCAAGAGCCGCTTCGGCGTCGCTCCCGCTGTCGAGTTCAGCGTCTTCCCGTACCGCGAGGCGAGCTTCCGCACGATCGTCTTCACCTACGGCGTCGAGTACTCGGACGTCGCCTACCGCGACACAACGATCTACGACAAGATCTCGGAGCGGCTCTGGAGCCATGAGCTGTGGGGATACATGGCGATGGCGCGGCCGTGGGGTTCGGCGACGGGCATGATCACGTGGTCGCAGTATTTCCACGACTCGGGCATCAACAGCCTATCGGGCCTCGTTTCCTTTTCGTTCCGCCTCTTCAGGGGATTCAGCCTCAACGTGAGCGGCAGCTACACGAGGGATCACGACCGCATCGATCAGGAGCGGCGATACCTCACGGACGAGGAGATACTTCTCAACCTGCGGACCCTCTCGGAGACCTACTACTACAGCACCTCCATCGGCGTTTCCTACACCTTCGGATCGATCTACGCGAACGTCGTCAATCCGCGGTTCGGTCTCTTCTAGGGCGCCGGCAATTCGGTTGATTTTATCGCGGCCCGCCCGTATCCTTTTTTGGCGCCGCTCTATCGGCGGATCGATTCCACGAGCTCGCCTGCAGAGGAGGTTCTCATGAGACCGCTTTTCAAGATTGCAGCCGTCGTTCTCGCCGTTTCGTTCCTCGCATCGCCCGCGTTCGCCGAGGCGGCGAAAACGATCCAGCTCCCCGCCCCGCAGACGACGGGAGGCATGCCGCTCATGGACGCGCTCATGGCGCGCCATTCCTCTCGCGAGTACGCGCCGGATCCCCTGCCCGCGCAGGAGCTCTCGAACCTGCTCTGGGCCGCCTTCGGGATCAACCGGCCCGAGAAGGGTCTCCGCACGGCGCCCTCGGCGCGCAACTGGCAGGAGATCTCGGTCTACGCCGCGACGGCCGACGGGCTCTACCTCTACGACGCCAAGGCGAACGCGCTCGTCCTCGTACTCCCGAAGGACATACGCGAGGCGACGGGAGGGCAGCCGTTCGTGAAGGACGCGCCCGTGAACCTCGTCTACGTCGCCGATTACGCGAAGATGGGGGATATCCCGATGGAGGCGAAGAGCTCCTACTCGGCGGCCGACGCTGCCTTCGTGAGCGAGAACGTGTACCTCTACTGCGCCTCGGCGGGCCTCGCGACGGTCGTGCGCGGCGCGGTCAACAAGGAAGCCCTCGGGAAGGCGATGGAGCTCGGCCCCGACCGGAAGGTCGTCTTCGCCCAGACGGTCGGCTATCCGAAGAAGTAGCCCGAATGCCGCTCTGTGAAATCTGCCCGCGCGGCTGCCGCGCCGATCGCGACCGTCGCGCGGGGTACTGCCGCTCCGGCGAGGGGCTCGAGATCGCGTCGATTTGCCGCCATCGCGGCGAGGAGCCCGCGCTCTCGGGGCGGCGGGGCATCTGCAACGTCTTCTTCGCGCACTGCAACCTGCGGTGCGCGTTCTGCCAGAACCATCAGATAAGCCGAAACGACACCGCGGCCCGCGAGATGCCGCTCGACGAGGCGGTCCGCGGGATCGTCGAGACGCTCGACGAGGGCGCGACGCACCTCGGCTTCGTCTCCCCCTCGCACATGATCGAGCAGATGAAGCGGATCGTCGCGGGGGTGCGGGATGCCGGGCGGAACCCCGTCGTCGTCATGAACACGAACGCCTACGACCGCCCCGAAACGATCGCCTCGCTCGAGGGGATCGTCGACGTGTACCTGCCCGACTTCAAGTATATGGACGCGGCCCTCGCCCGCGAGTGGTCGGACGCGCCCGGGTATCCGGACGTCGCGCTCGCTGCGCTCCGTGAGATGCACCGGCAGAAGGGATCGAACCTCGCGACGCTCGACGACGGCACCGCGGCCTCCGGGCTCATCATCCGCCACCTCATCCTGCCGGGGCACGTCGAGAACAGCGTCGCCGTGCTCCGGGCGATCGCCGAGGAGCTTTCGACCTCCGTGCACCTGTCTCTCATGTCGCAGTACTATCCGCCCGAGCCCGTCGCGGGACGAGCGCCCTTCGATCGAACGGTGACGATGGAGGAGCACGACGCGGTGCGCGAGGAGATGGAGCGGCTCGGCTTCCATCGCGGATGGATTCAGGAGTGGGGGAGCGCGATCACCTACCAGCCGGACTTCACGAGACCGCACCCGTTCGAATAAAACCTTCGACGCCGTCTATCGCGGCCGCCGCGGCCGCCGCGCGGGCTTGGCCTTGACGCGGACGAAGGGCTTCGGGGCCTCCCGCCAAGCCGTTCGCTTCGGCTTCGTCTGATGCGCGCGGCGCGACTTGCGGACCTCGTCCTTGATGCGCTGCACGTGGCCCCGCCCGAGCGCCTTGACCTCGCAGCCGAGCTCGAAGAACCGGCGGATCTTGGCGTCCGAAAGTATCCCGTAGCAGTCGATCACCGCGATCGGCCCGCCCGCCTTGCGCGCGAGCCAGTCCGGATCGAGCGCGAGGTAAGGCTCGTGGGGGACGGCGAGGATGACGCATTCGACCCCCCGAAGCGCTTTGGAGAGATCCTTCTCCACGCGGGCGTTTCGCAGCTCCTCCTGATTGCGGAAGAACCGGCTCCACGAGTGCCCCGGCGCGGGGTAGGTGTCCTGCGTCTCGAGCTCGTACCAGTGCTCGACGTAGGGATCGTGCACGCGGATCGCGGCCCCCATCTCCGTGAGCTTGCGGACGACCATCTCGGAGCCGCTGTAGCGCGTGTCGCCGACGTCCTGACGGTAGCTCGCGCCGCAGACGAGGACCTCGGCGCCCGCGATGTAGCGTCCCATGTTGCGGAGCGCGTCGCGCGCGAGCTCGGCGACGTGGAGCCCGCGCGTGTCGTTGATGTCGATCGCGGTCGGGGTGATCTTGAATACCCGGTCGCCGTCCTCGAAGCCGAGGATGTGCTTGTACGCCCAGTAGCCGAGGCCGCCGTCCTTGGGGAGGCAGTAGCCGCCGATCCCCGGCCCCGGGAAGATCATGTTGCTGTGCGTCGGGCGCATGCGGATCGCCTTGATGACCTTGATGAGATCGACGCCGTTGCGCTCGGCGAAGAGGCTCCACTCGTTGAGAAAAGCGAGGATCGTCGCCCGGTAGCTGTTCTCGACGATCTTCGTGGTCTCCGACTCGATCGGGCGGTCCATGACCGTGAGCGGGAAATCGCGCGTGTTGAGCACCTCGCGCAGGAACCTCTCGACCCGGCGGGAGGCCTCGGCGTTGCAGCCCGAGCAGACGCGCCAGAAGTCCCGGATGCTGCGCACGTACTCGCGCCCCGGCATCACGCGCTCAAAGCTGTGGGCCAGCAGCGGCGCGGAGCGGATGCGCCGCTCGGCGAAGGCGCGCTTCAAGATGGGCCACACGATGAACTCGGTCGTCCCCGGCGCGACCGTCGTCTCGATGAGGACGAGGCAGCGCGGCGGGATCTTCTCGCCGACCGTGCGCATCGTCGCCTCGAGCGCCGCCATGTCGGCCTCGCCCGTGCGCATGTCCCCGAGATCGTTCTTGAGGTAGTCGCACTGGACGTCTATGACGACGCAGTCGGCGAGACGGAGGCAATCGCTGTCGTAGGTGGCGGTGAAGGTCTTCTTGTGTTTCACCGTGCGCGCGATGATCTCCTCGACCTCGGGATCCTCCGCCTTGACGGGCGCCGTGCCGCGGTTGAGAACGGGGATCTTCCAGTAGCTCCGCGTGCTCGGCCGCTGGCACCCGATGACGAACTTGCTGGGACGGCCCTTCTTGTCGACCGTGTCGGCGATGATCGCCGCCATGACGACGCCGACGAAGCCGACGCCCATGACGACGACGACCTCCTTGCCCTCGGCGCGCGCCTTCTTCGCGAGCCGCTCGACGCGGCGGAGCTCCGCCGCGTACTCGTCCGCGCGGGGGAGGGGGAAACGCTCGCCGGCGGGGCTCGAGGAATAGTCGATCGTCTTGGGAGTGTGGTTCGCCGCTTTCGCCGCCATGGGATGACCTCCGTGTTCGAGACGGGGAGATGGTAGCACGGGCGCGCGGGAATGAAAAGCGCCCGATGATCGTTCAAAAATCGCCGCCGCACGAAGGCTCCGCGGGATTCGGAGAGCGCGGACGAGTCAAAATTCAAGCTTACGGCGGCGGGCGATCTCTGGTACAATATGAAAAAGCGATCTTCATTCACATCCATTGTCGAGTGAACGCTCGAGCTCGCCGGCGCGCGTTCGAAAATGGGAATTCCATTGCCCGCTCTCGAAAGGGGGAATCCTCTCATGGATCGAAAGCTCTTGTGCGCGGCGTTGACGCTCGCGACGCTATCGTTCTGCGCCGGCCCGGCGAAAGCCCGATGGGTGGAGAACGGCGTCGTCCTTTGCGCGGCGGAAAACTACCGCGCATATCCCGCATCCTGCCCCGACGGCGCGGGCGGATCGATCGTCGTCTGGCAAGATATCCGGTCCGGCAGCTACTATCATATCTACGCGCAGCGGATAGACGCCTACGGAAACACGCTCTGGACGGCGAACGGCGTGCGCGTCTGCACGCGGGATTCCGACCAGTCGTGGTGCCGCGCGGTCACGGACGGCGCGGGAGGCGCCATTGTGATGTGGCTCGATAACAGCATCAGCGGATCCTTCTTCCGCGCCCAGCGCCTCGATCCCTCGGGCGCCCTCCTCTGGGACGCGAACGGCGTCGCGGTGGCCGGCGGATCGACGTCTCCTGAAACGCCCCCGGAGATCGTGCCCGACAACCACGGCGGCGCCGTCGTCGCCTGGCATGAAATGCGGGGAGGGACGCCCAAAGTGTTCGCTCAGCGCGTCAACTCCTCGGGCTCGATCCTCTGGACCGAAGGCGGTCTGGCGGTCGCTTCGGGCTCGACGGGAACGCAGTACTATCCGCGCGTCGCCTCCGACGGCTCGCACGGCGCCTTCGTCATCTGGTTCGACAACCGGAACTCCGGCAGCACCTCGTGGGATATCTACCTCCAGCGGATCAGGGCGGGCGGTTCGCTCCAATGGACGAACGGCACGGGTCTCTGCACCGAGGCCAACAGCCAGACGAATCCCCGCATCGTCGCGACCGCTCCGGGGAGGGTCGCCGCCGCGTGGGAGGACCTGCGCAGCGGCACGAGCTGGGACGTGTACGCGACGAGCATCGATACGGCTGGAAGCTACTATTTCTGGAACGTCGCGGTCTGCACCGCGGCCAACACCCAGCAGTGGATCGACCTCGCCGCGGATGGGACGGGCGGCGTGATCGCGGCGTGGGGCGATCTGCGAAACGGCCTCACGAGCCACGTGTACGCCCAGCGCATCGGCTCGACGGGCGTGCAATCGTGGACGGCGAACGGCGTGCGCGTCTGCACTTCGGACTACTCCCAGCAGATGCCGCGCGTCGTCTCGGACGGTTCAGGCGGCGCCGTCATCGCTTGGACGGACTCGCGCGGAGACGGCGATATCTACTGCCAGCGCATCGACGCGGCGGGGACCGCGGCGTGGCCCGCGACGGGATTGCCCGTCTGCGTTTCGAGCGGAAGCCAGAGCAACATGTGCGTCTCGAGCGACGGTAAAAACGGCATCATCGCGGCGTGGATGAGTCAACTGGGCTCCACGTACGAGATCTACGCCCAGCGCATCGAGCGGAACGGCTATTGGGGATACCCGTGCCCCTACGTCGCCGAGGTCGAGGACGTGCCGCACGATCAGGGCGGATCGGTCACGGTCTCGTGGGAGGCCTCGCGCCTCGACGCGTTCGCGAACGAGATCGTCACGCACTACTCGATCTGGCGGAGCCTCGAGGCGCCGGCCGCGGCCGCGCTCGTCGAAGCGGGGATCGAGGGGACCGGTCCCGCGGCGATCCCGCGCGATTTCAAGGGCCCGGCGTACCGATTCCTCTCCGTCGCTGGGACGCTCTACGGCTGGGAATGGCTCGCCAATATGGACGCTCATTACTTCGATGAATACACCTTCGAGGCTCCGACCTACTACGACTCCGTAACGGCCGACCCCGCGACGCACTACTTCCTCGTCTCTGCCCACACTGAGAATCGATTCGTCTTCTGGGATTCTCCGGTCGACAGCGGTTATTCGGTCGACAACCTAGCCCCGTGCGTTCCGCTCTCGCTTTCAGGAGAGCAGAGCTACGACCCGGCGGGCATGCGGCTCAGCTGGGCGTCCAACGGAGAGAGCGATCTCGCCGCGTACAGGGTCTACCGCGGCGCGAGCGAGGATTTCATCCCCGCCTCGGGAAACATGATCTCCTCGTCGTGCGACACGAGCTTCTTCGACGCGAGCTGGTCGTGGTCTCCGGGCTGCTATTACAAGGTGTCGGCGATCGACGTGCACGGCAACGAGAGCGGATTCGCCCTGCTCCGGCCCGGCGACGTGACGGGAACGGACGAGGTCGCGCTTCCGCGCGCGACGGCCCTCGCGCAGAACTTCCCCAATCCGTTCAACCCCGCGACCTCGATCCTCTTCGATCTCGCCGGGCCCGGCCGCGTGACGATCGAGATCTTCGACGTCTCCGGCCGTCTCGTGGCGAGGCTTCTCGACGAGCGCCGCGAGGCGGGGCGGCACCGCGTCGAGTGGCGCGGAACGGACGCCGGGGGAGAGGCGGTTCCGAGCGGGATCTATTTCTGCCGCATGCGGGCGGCGGCGTACGAGGCGACTCGCAAGATCGCATTGATCAGATGACGCGTCGCGCGGCGCCGGCACGCCGCGCCGGAATATGCCGATGGCGCCCCGTCGCCGGCCGCATGGAAAAGGGGAGCGGGTTCGCCCGCTCCCTTATTTATTTCGATAGGACGAGAAGACGCGGGTGTACATAAGGCCTGAAAGGAGCATGTGGGAATATGACCAAAATGAACGAAAACGACATCCGCGGCAAGGCGCTCGAGCTCGCCTCGCTTGCCGATTACCAGAGCGGCGCCGTCGTGAGCCGGACCCTCATCGACAAGAAGATCGGCACGATCACGATCTTCTCCTTCGACGAGGGGCAGGGCCTGAGCGAGCACACGGCGCCCTACGACGCCTTCGTCTACATCGCGGACGGCGAGGCCGAGATCACGATCTCGGGCAAGCCGCTCGCGGCGCGCGCCGGCGATATCGTCATCATGCCCGCGGGGGAGCCCCATTCGCTGCGCGCGGTCAAACGCTTCAAGATGCTGCTCGTCATGATACGGGCCTGAAGGGATTCGACGAAGCGGTTGCGTCCCGCCTCGATTGCGGCTATGATGATCCCGCCGGCGGCCGCCGGCCGGTTTCGTCGCCGAACGGATTGGTGTGCGGTGCGTGGGAGGTGGGGTCATGATCTGTTCGCCCGCGGCTCGTCTCTGGCTCGAAATAATTTCCGCAAAAAGCATCGGCAACGCGGCTCGGGCCGGGCTCCAAAAGAGCGTCGCTCTCGAGGAGATCGCCGCGATGCTCGCCACCGCCGAGGGGCGGGAGCGCCTCGGCCGGATAGTCGGGAGAGCCGTGCGGCCTCCCGACCGCCGTTTCGTTTCGGAGCAGCTTCGCCGCCTCGAGAGGGGCGGCTGCGGCGTCATCTGCATCTCCGACGCCTCCTATCCGCCGCTCCTCTGCGCGATCGCCGATCCGCCCCCCGTTCTCTTTTTCGCGGGCGATCCGGCGCCGCTTCTCTCCTCCATGATCTGCGTCGTCGGTTCGCGGCGGGCGACGCGGCGCGGTCTCGTCGTCGCGCGAGGCATCGCGCGGGGGCTCTCGGATCGCGGCGTTCACGTCGTGAGCGGGCTCGCCCGCGGGATAGACGGCGCGGCCCACGAGGGCGCGCTCGAGGGAGCGGGAGGGACCTCGGCGGTTCTCGGATGCGGCGTCGATCTCGTCTATCCGCCGGAGCACGCGCGCCTCGCCGCGCGGATACGGGAGCGCGGCTGCATCCTCTCCGAGCTCCCGCTCGGGACGCCGCCCCTCAAATACAACTTTCCGCTCCGCAACCGCATCCTGAGCGGGCTTTCGCTCGGCGTCGTCGTCGTCGAAGCGGGGGAGCGAAGCGGCGCGCTCGGCACGGCGTCGTGGGCCGCCGATCAGGGGCGGGAGGTGTTCGCGGTCCCCGGCCCGGTGGAATCGGCGATGAGCGGGGGCCCCCACGGGCTCATCCGCGACGGCGCGCGGCTCGCGGTCTCGGCGGAGCAGATACTCGACGACCTGCCGTCCGCCTCTTCGATCCGCGACGCCGCGCGCGCTGCCTCCGAGGCCCATCCGCAGCTCGAGCTCTTCGGCGAAGACGAGCGCCGCGTGCTCGAGGCGCTCTCGCTCGACCCGAAACATATTGATGAGCTTGTGCAATTCTGCCATATTTCTCCGGCGATTATCCTGCCGATCCTCCTCGATCTCGAGATGCGGGGCGTGATCGCATCGTGCGGGGGCGGCACCTACGCGCTCGCCGCGCCGGCCGGCTGAACACGCGGGAACACGGGCGATGGAGCAGGCGACACAATCCGCGCCGCGCGCCTCGACGCGAAAGACGGTCTCGATCGTCCGCTGCGCGGCCTACGATCCGGTCGAGATCCGCGACGCCCTTCGCCGCGTCCTCGAGCCGCTCGGCGGGATGCAGGCTTTCGTCAAAAGCGGCCAGCGCGTTCTCCTCAAGCCCAATCTCCTCTCCGCGAAGGATCCGAAGCGCGCGATCACGACGCACCCGAACCTCGTCGAGGCCGTCGCGGACGAGGTGCGCCGCTGCGGCGCCACGCCGGTCGTCGGCGACAGCCCCGGCGGCGCGATCCGCGGCATCAAGCGCGTGTGGGCCAACACCGGCATGGAGGAGATGGCGCGCCGCGCGAAGATCGAGCTCGTGAACTTCGAGGCCTCCGGCTCTCGCGGCGTCAAGTTCGGCTCCTACACCTTCTACGTCGCCAAGCCCGTCCTCGAGGCGGACGTCATCATCAACCTCCCGAAGCTCAAGACGCATTCGCTCACGCTCCTCACGTGCGCCGTCAAAAACATGTTCGGCGTGATGCCAGGTTTCCGCAAAGGGGAGCAGCACAAGCTCTATCCGATGCCCGCCGAGTTCGCCGCGATGCTCGTCCACCTCTACAAGCTCGTGACGCCGTCCCTCTCGATTGTGGACGCGGCGCTCGCGATGGAGGGGAACGGGCCGAGCTCGGGGATTCCAAAGTGGCTCGGACTCCTCATGGCGGGGGAGGACGCGATCGCCGTCGACGCCGCCGCCGCGCGGCTCATCGGTTTTCCCGACGGATTCGTCGACACGACGCGCATCGGCGCCGAGATGGGTCTCGGCGAGGGACGCGTGGAGGAGCTGCGGCTCGCGGGGGACGCCGCGGACGTCCGGGCGGACGGATTCCTCCTGCCCTCGAACCGCGTGCACAAGCTCATTCCGCGCCCGCTCGTGAAGCTCGTCGCGCCGTTCGTGTGGGTGAAGCCGGTCATCGATCCCGCGAAGTGCATCGGCTGCGGATTCTGCGCGGAGAGCTGCCCCGTGAAGACGATCGAGAAAGAGGGCTCCGTGTACCGCATCGACGACAAGCGCTGCATCAAGTGTCTCTGCTGCCACGAGCTCTGCCCCGAGTCGAGCATCGAGATCAAGCTGAGTTGGCTCGCGAAGTTTTTCGCCTGACGGGGAGCGGGAGGGAAGGCGGCCGCGTCATGAGCCTCGCGTGGAAACCGATTCGCCACCGCTTCGAGCTCGCGGGCGTGCGGTTTCTCATGGCGCTCCCGCGGCTCCTGCCGTACCGCTGGGCCGTCAAGGCCGGCGGGACCTTCGGGCTCCTCGCCTTCGATCTCTTCCGCATCCGCCGCCGCGTGGCGCTCGAGAACCTCGACCGCGCCTTCGGCGGCGCGTACACCCGCGCGGAGAAAGCGCGCATCGGCCGGCGCTCGTACGTGAACTTCGCGAAATCGATGGTCGAGTTCGCCTCCCTCGACCGGCTCTCGAAGGACGACCGCCGCCGGATCGTGCGATTCGAGGGGCTCGAGCACATCCGCGGCGCGATCGAGGACGGGCACGGCGTCATACTCCTCTCGGGGCATTTCGGGAGCTGGGAGCTTCTCGTCACTTCATTCATCGTGCACGATTTCGAGGTCGATTTGCTCGTCGGCGAGCAGACGAACTCGCTCGTGAACGACACGATAAACGATATCCGGCGCAAAACGGGGGCGGGCATCATCGAGCGCGGCATGGCGTCGCGCGGCGTGTTCGAGGCGCTGAGAGAGAGGCGTGTCGTGCCGCTTCTCGCCGATCAGGACGCGCGCAAGTTCGGCATCTTCGTCGATTTCTTCGGGACGCCGGCGTCGACGCTCACCGGCCCGGCGCAATTCGCCGTGAGAACCGGCTGTCCCATCGTGTGCAGCTACATCGTGCGCCGCGCCGACGAGACGCACGACGCCTACGTCCTGCCTCCGCTCTACGCGCGAGCGGGCGCTCGGCGGGAAGCCGAGATACGGCGTCTCACCGAGGAGTCGACGGCGATTCTCGAGGAGTACATCCGGCGCCACCCCGACCACTACTTCTGGGCTCACCGCCGGTGGAAGACGAAACCGCGCTAGTTCTTTTTCTTTTCGAGGTCCTCGCCCGGTCCTGACTGAAAGCCGATCGAGCCGGGCTGGTTGCCCCGCGGCATCACGTTGATCTTGCCGAAGTTGTTTTCGAACTTGCCGATGGCGTCGGCGAGGGCGAGGCTGAGCGATTTCGCCGACTGCGGCGTCATGATGACGCGGGCGTGCACCTTGGCCTTGGGGACGCCCGGCACGAGCCGCGCGAAATAGAGAACGAACTCCGCCGCGTTGTGCGCGGTGAGCACGAAGTTCGAGTAGATCCCTTCCGCCGCCTTCTCGTCGAGCTCGACCTGAATCTGCTGCTGCTGTGGCATCTTGTCCATGTGGGCTCCTTCCCGAGGATAATCTATTGTGGTATCATTGAATCAGCTTTGCCGCGGGGAGTCAACATGGATCGGGACGAGAGCTGGGAGGCCTTCGAGCGCGGGATCTTCGAGACGGTCGACCGCCGCGAGCGCGAGCGCGGCTGGGAGCTCGCCGAGGAGATCCGTCGCCGCGCCGACCGGATCGTCTCGCTCATCCTCCACAGCGACCTGCCCCGCGTCGACGTCGAGATAGAGATCCGCGGATTCCGCTCGTTCGTCGCATCCAAGCTCCCCGGCAAGGAGGAGCTCTTCGACGGCGTGTACCTCGCCCGCTTCCGGCGCATCTGGGAGCAGTGGCGGCGGGGCGGAGAGCGGCTCCTTCCCGGCCTCGGACCGGGCGAATGAGCGCGCGCTCCCCTCGCGCAACCGGCTGCCGCTCTTGAAATTCAGCCTTGAAAAGCTCCGCGGATGTACGATATATTTCGGGAAGTCTAAACTATAGCGTACGCGCTCGTCGGCCGCGAAGTCGGCCGGCTCCGCGAGGGAGAGCTTTTCATGCGTCGAAAGAGGGTCCGCGAGATCTGCCGGGAGATGAAGCGCGCGCGGGTCGCGGTCGTCGGGGACCTCATGCTCGACCGGTACATCTGGGGACAGGTGGAGCGGATAAGCCCCGAGGCGCCGGTGCCCGTCGTCGCCGTCGCCGAGACGAGCGTCCGGCTCGGCGGCGCGGCGAACGTGGCGTGGAACCTCGCTTCCCTCGGCGTGCGCGCGAACCTCGCCGGCGTCGTCGGCAAGGACGCCTCCGGCGGAGACCTCCGGCGCATGCTGCGCGAGAAGGGGATCTCGACCGCCTCGCTCGTCGCCGATCCGGGCCGCCCGACGACGGAGAAGATCCGGATCGTCGCCCACAACCAGCAGGTCGTGCGCGCCGACATCGAGTCGGGGGCGCCGTTCGCCGATGACGCGGCCGCCAAGCTCCTCGCCGCGGTGCGCCGCTCGATCGCGGGCGTGCGCGTCGTCATCGTCTCCGACTACGGCAAGGGCGTCGTCACGCCCGCGGTCATGGACCTTCTCCGGGCGAGGAACATGCCGTTCCTCATCGATCCGAAGGAGGGGCATTTTTCCCTCTACCGCGGCGCCCTCGCCGTGACGCCGAACAAGAAAGAGGCGGGCGGCTTCTATAACAGGAAGATCCGGACCGACGACGAGCTCGAGCTCGTCGGGACCTCGCTCGTCGTCGATCTCGACGCGGCCGCCGTTCTCGTCACGAGGGGCGAGGAGGGCATGACGCTCTTCGAGCCGCGCAAGAAGCCGCGGCACTTCCCGACGAGGGCGAGCGAGGTGTACGACGTGACGGGCGCCGGCGACACGGTCATCAGCGTGCTCGGGGCCGGTCTCGCCGCGGGCGCCACGCTCTACGAGTCGATCGAGCTCGCGAACGCCGCGGCCGGGATCGTCATCAAGGAGCTCGGCACCGCGGCCGCGCGGGCCGAGGAGCTCGAGGAGGCGTTCGCCTGAGGCGCGGGAACGGCATGAGCGGACGGGTGCTCGCGCGGGGCGAGCTCGACGGCTTCCGGCGGGAGCACCAGGGGAAGCGGATCGTTTTCACGAACGGCTGCTTCGACATCCTCCACCCGGGGCACGTCGATCTGCTCGAGAAGGCGCGCGCTCTCGGCGACATGCTCGTCGTCGGGCTGAACGACGACGGCTCGGTGCGCCGCCTGAAGGGCGCGGCGCGGCCGTTCACGGGCGAGGGGGACCGCGTCGAGATTCTGCTCGCGCTCGCCTCGGTCGACTTCGTGACGGTCTTCGGGGAGGACACGCCGCTCGAGACGATCGAGGCGCTCCGCCCCGACGTGCTCGTCAAGGGCGCGGAGTACGCCCACGGCGAGATCGTGGGCGCCCGGTTCGTCGAGGAGCACGGCGGGCGCGTGGAGCGGGTCGCCATGCTCCCGGGGTATTCGACGACGGCGATCATCGAACGCATTCGAAACGGAACCTGACGCACGGAGGTGAGCAGTTAATTTTATGGCGCGTAAAAAAATGATCATCATGGGTGCCGCGGGAAGGGACTTTCACAATTTCAACACCCTTTACCGCAACCGCAAGGACGTCGACGTCGTCGCGTTCACCGCGACGCAGATCCCCGATATCGAAGGGCGCAAGTATCCGGCCGCCCTGGCGGGAAAGCTCTATCCGAAGGGCATTCCCATCGCGGCGGAGGAGGATCTCGCGCGGCTGGTCGTCGAGAAGGGCGTCGACGAGGTGCTCTTCTCCTACAGCGACGTCTCGAACCAGTACGTCATGGAGAAAGCCGCGCTCGTGAACGCCCTCGGGGCGCACTTCACGGTCGCGGGCGCGCGTCCGACGATGGTCGCGAGCAGCAAGCCCGTCATCTCGATCTGCGCCGTCCGCACCGGCGCCGGCAAGAGCCAGACGACCCGCAAGGTCGCCGAGCTGCTCGTCGGCGCGGGGAAGAAGGTCGTCGCCGTCCGGCATCCGATGCCCTACGGAAACCTCGTGAAGCAGAAGGTGCAGCGGTTCGCCACCCTCGACGATCTCGCGAAGCACGAGTGCACGATCGAGGAGATCGAGGAGTACGAGCCGCACATCGTGCGCGGCGTCATCGTCTACGCCGGCGTCGATTACGAGGCGATCCTCCGCCGGGCCGAGAAGGAGGCCGACGTCGTTCTCTGGGACGGCGGCAACAACGACCTGCCGTTCTACAAACCGGATCTCCACATCGTCGTCGTCGATCCGCACCGGCCCGGGCACGAGCTCACGTATTACCCGGGACGGGCGAACGTGCTGCTCGCCGACGTCGTCG
The DNA here is from genome assembly GCA_020060525.1 of bacterium. GTDB lineage: Bacteria > Krumholzibacteriota > Krumholzibacteriia > Krumholzibacteriales > Krumholzibacteriaceae > SSS58A. The sequence continues at coordinate 15,037 of JAGUZZ010000194.1, forward strand.
TCATCAACAAGATCGACACCGCGGATCTCGGCGCCATCGAGGAGGTCCGCGCGAACGTCGCCCGCCTCAATCCGAAGGCCGTCGTCATCGACGGCGCCTCGCCGATCAAGATCGACCGGCCCGAGCGGATCAAGGGGAAGCGCGTCCTCTGCGTCGAGGACGGCCCGACGCTCACGCACGGCGGGATGAAATACGGCGCGGCGATCATGGCGGCGCGCAAGTACCACGCGCGCGAGATCGTCGACCCGCGGCCCTACGTCACGGGCAAGATCGCCGAGACCTATCGCAAGTATCCCGGCATCGGGCTCCTGCTCCCCGCGATGGGGTACGGCCCCGAGCAGGTCAAGGACCTCGAGAAGACGATCGCGCGCGTCGATTGCGACCTCGTCGTCATCGGCACGCCGATCGACCTCGGCCGGTACATCAAGATCAAGAAGCCGGCGCTGCGGGTCATGTACGATCTGCAGGAGATCGGGCACCCGGACCTCGCCGACGTGCTCGGGGATTTCATGAAGGCTTGATAAGCGACTTTAGATAGTCGTTTTAATATCTTGCCGATACATCACTAACGGAGGTACGTGTTGAAAATACACGAAGCGGATGCGAGGGCGGTTTTTTCCAAATTCGGCCTGCCCGTCCCGCCGAGCAAGCTCGTGAAAACCCCCGAGGACGCGCGCGCCGCGGCTGCCGAGCTCGGCTGCCCCGTCGTCGTCAAGGCGCAGGTGCTCGTCGGCGGCAGGGGCAAGGCGGGCGGCGTCAAGCTCGCCGCGAACCCCGACGAGGCGGCCGCGAAGGCGAAGGCCATTCTCGGCATGGACCTCAAAGGGATCACGGTCGAGAAGGTGCTCGTCGCCAAGGCGGTCGACATCGCCGAGGAGTTCTACGTCGGCATGGTCGTCGACCGGCGGAGCCGCAAGCCGCTCATGATGGTCTCGCCGGCGGGCGGGATCGACATCGAGGAGGTCGCGCGGACGACCCCCGAGAAGATCCTCAAGGTCGTGATCGACCCGGCGTTCGGCGTCCTGCCGTTCCAGGTGAGGCGCATGAGCTCGTTCCTCACCGCCGACAAGGAGATCTCGAAGAAGATCGGCGGCATGCTCGTCTCGCTCTACCGCGCGTTCCTCGGCGTCGACGCCTCTCTCGCCGAGATCAACCCGCTCGTCGTCACCCCCTCGGGGGAGGTCTGGGCGATCGACGCCAAGATCAACATCGACGACAGCGGGCTCTTCCGGCAGAAGGACGCGGCGGCGCTCCGCGACGATTCGGCGGAGGATCGCGGCGAGGTCGAAGCCCGCGAGGCGGGGCTCTCGTTCGTCAAGCTCGACGGGAGCATCGGCTGCGTCGTGAACGGCGCGGGGCTCGCGATGGCGACGATGGACATGATCAAGCACTTCGGCGGCGAGCCCGCGAACTTCCTCGACATCGGCGGCTCCTCGAGCCCCGAGAAGGTGCTCACCGCGATGCGGATCATCCTGCGGGACCGGAACGTCAAGGCGATCCTCATCAACATTTTCGGCGGCATCACCCGGTGCGACGACGTGGCGCTCGGCCTCATCGAGGCGCGCGCGCAGCTCGGCGTCGACGTGCCGCTCGTCGTGCGGCTCACCGGAACGAACGAGGAGCGGGGGCGCGAGATTCTCGCGGGCACCGCGCTCATCCCGGCGGCGACGATGGAGGACGGGGTCAGGAAGGCGATCGCGGCGGCGCAGGGGCGCTGACGTCGTATAGAAGGAGGAGATTTCGTGAGCATACTCGTCGATGAAAAGACCCGCGTCGTCGTTCAGGGCATCACCGGCCGGGACGGCGCCTTCCATACGGGTCAGATGCTCGCCTACGGCACGAAGGTCGTCGGCGGCGTGACCCCGGGGAAGGGCGGCCAGAAGAGCGAGCACGGGCTTCCCATTTTCGACACGATGGCCGAGGCCGTCGCCGCGACGGACGCGAACACGAGCATCATCTACGTACCGGCCGCCTTCGCGACCGACGCGATCTGCGAGGCGGCGGACGCGGGCGCGAAGCTCGTCGTCTGCATCACCGAGGGCGTTCCCGTGCTCGACATGGTCCGGGTCCTCCCGTATCTCGGCGAGCGGGGCGCGCGGCTCATCGGCCCCAACTGTCCGGGGATCATCTCGCCGGGGAAGGCGAAGGTCGGGATCATGCCGGGGAGCATCCACGCGCCGGGACGCGTCGGCGTCGTCTCCCGCAGCGGCACCCTCACGTACGAGATCGTTCATCACCTCACGACGGCCGGGATCGGCCAGTCGACCTGCATCGGCATCGGCGGCGATCCCGTCGCGGGCACGAACCTCCTCGACGCGCTCGAGCTCTTCGGCGCGGACGACGGCACCGACGCGGTCGTCCTCATCGGCGAGATCGGAGGGAGCGACGAGGAGGAGGCGGCGGCCCTCATCGCGCGGGGATACCCGAAGAAGGTCGCCTCGTTCATCGCGGGCCGCACGGCGCCGCCCGGGAAGCGGATGGGGCACGCCGGCGCCATCGTGTCGGGCGGCACGGGAACGGCCGCTGAGAAGGTGGCCGCCTTCAAGGCCGTCGGCGTCGACGTCGCCTCGACGCCGGGCGAGATCGTCGATCTCGTGAAGAAGATTCTACCCGCGAAGCGCCGCTAGCGGGGCTTCGCAACGGCCGGCCGCGGAAGCGGCGGCGGAGGTGCGGATGAGCAGGACCTATTTGATGATAAAGCCCGAGGCCGTGGAGAGCGGCAGGCAGGGCGAGATCATAGACCTCGTGATCAAGAACCGCTTCCGCGTCGTGCGGATGAAGCAGTTCCGGTTCGACGGGACCCGGGCGAGGGCGTTCTACGCGGTGCACGAGGGCAAACCCTTCTTCGAGGGCCTCGTCGCCTACATCACCTCGGGGGACGTCGTCGGCCTCGAGCTCGAGAAGGAGGGGGCCGCGGTCGAGCTCCTGCGCGAGCTCGTCGGCGCGACCGATCCGGCGAAGGCGCGCCCGGGCACGATCCGGTACGCCTACGGCACCGATCTGCAGCACAACGCCGTGCACGCCTCCGACTCGCAGCCCAATGCGGAAAAAGAGCTTGCCATCGTTTTTGGCGAACCGTAGTATTATACGTTCATGAGCGACGACGCAATCGTCATGGAGCTCGATCTCGCCCGCGTCGAGGACCGAGCGGTCGAAACGTTCGACAGGACCTTCGATCTCCCGACGCCCGAGGGGGGAACGGCTTCGTGCCACGCGCTCGCGACCGTCGAAGTGACGCGGTCGGGGGCGCGTTACGATATTCGGGCCAGCGTGAAGGGAACCGTTCGCGCCGAGTGCCACCGCTGTGCGGGGGAGTTCGACCTGCCCCTTGAGGTCGAGCTCGCGCTCATCGTGGAACGCGGGCGGGACGCGGCGCCGCCGGAGGATCCCGACGAGGAGGATTTCGTCGTCGTGCCGGCGGGGGACGAGCGCTACGACATTTTCCCGCGCGTGCGGGAGGCGCTCATCCTCGAGCTGCCCATCAAGGTTCTCTGCCGCGAGGATTGCAAGGGCATGTGCCCGACCTGCGGCGCGGATCTCAACGACGGCGAATGCGGGTGCCCGCGCGAGGGCGGAGACCCGCGCTGGAACGCCCTGCGGAAGCTCACCGGCCGCGGCGGGACGCCGTAACGGCCGCCCGCTCGAGCGCGAATCACCGTGACGACAAGGAGGACGCGATATGCCGCTTCCAAAAAAGAAAGCATCGAAACAGCGCAGGCGCAAACGCAAAACCCACTATAAGGCCGAGGCGCCGAGCCTCTCCAAATGCTCCCACTGCCACCAGCCGAAGCCGCCTCACGCGGTCTGTCCGAACTGCGGCTACTACGCGGGCCGCGAGGTCGTGAAGCCGAAGGTCGAGGAAGGCAAGGGCAAGGGCAAGAGCAAGAGCAAGTAATCCGCCCCGGAGGAACGATGAAGATCGCGCTCGATGCGATGGGCGGGGACGAAGCCCCCGTCGGGATCGTCGACGGCGCCTACGAGGCGGCGCGCGAGGGGAAGGGCTCGATCGAGGTCGTTCTCGTCGGCAGGCGCGACGTCCTCGAATCTTACATCGCCGACAAGGGGCTCGAGGGGCCGAACGTGTCGATCGTCGACGCCCCCGAGGTCATCGGGATGTCGGAGAGCCCCTCGACCGCCATCCGGCGCAAGCGCAACGCCTCGATACCGGTCGCGATGAACCTCCACCGCGCGGGCGAGGTGCAGGCGGTCGTGAGCGCGGGGAACACCGGGGCCATGGTGGCGAGCTCGCTCCTCCAGCTCGGGCGGCTCCCGCGGATCGAGCGTCCCGCGATCGCGATCTACGTGCCGACGCGCGAGAACGGC